>NZ_FMDK01000195.1 GCF_900091995.1 Streptomyces sp. MnatMP-M17 | reverse complement strand
CCCCGCCCCCCCCGCCGTCGACGTCCTGGACATCAATCCGGAGCGGCTGGCGACCGCCAGCAAGCTGGGCTGCTCGCGCACCGCCGCCTCGGCGGAGGAGTTCGACAGGCCGGGCGGCTGGGACTTCGTGATCGACGCCACCGGCAACGCGGGCGCCATCCAGGACGGTCTCGGCCGGGTCGCCAAGGGCGGCACCTTCCTCCAGTTCGGCGTCTCCGACTATGCGACGACCGCGGTCATCGAGCCGTACCGCATCTACAACCAGGAGATCACCATCACCGGCTCCATGGCGGTGCTGCACAGCTACGAGCGGGCCGCCGCGCTCTTCGCCACCGGAGTGCTCGATCCGGCGGTCTTCATCAGCGACCGGATGCCGCTGGAGGAGTACCCGCAGGCGATCGAGCGGTTCAAGGCGGGCCAGGGCCGCAAGATCGTGGTGGAGCCGTGACCGAGGAGCGGCCGGTCTGCCCGGGCGCCGTCCTGGTGATGGGCGAGGCGCTCATCGACCTCGTACCGTCGCCGCAGGAGCCGGCGGCCTATCGCGCCGAGCCGGGCGGTGCTCCGGCCAATGTCGCGGCGGGACTCGCCAGGCTCGGCACACCGAGCTGGTTCGCGGGCGCGCTCGGCGGCGACGGCTTCGCGCGGATGATCGAACAGCGGCTGGTCTCGGCCGGTACGGAGCTCGGTCTCTGCGCGCGCTCGGAGCTGCCCACCACGCTCGCGGTCGCCGATCCGGGCCCGGACGGCACCAGCTACCACTTCCATCTCCAGGACACGGCGACCTTCCGGCTGCCGGACCACGCGGGCGAGGTGGACCGGTTCGCAGCGGTGTACGCGGGCGGTGTCGCGGCGGTCGTCGAACCGGCCGCCGAGGCCGTCGCGTCCACCGCGCGCGCCGCCGCCGCGCGCTCCCTGCTGGTGGTGGATCCCAATGTGCGCGAGGACCGGACGATCGATCCGGAGACGGGCGGGCGCCGGCTGCGTGAGCTGTGCTCGCTGGCCCAGGTGGTCAAGGCGAGCGACGAGGATCTCGTACGGCTCTGGCCCGGCACCGATCCCGACGAGACCTGCCGGCGGCTGGCGGCGGAGGGCAGGCTCGTGGTGGTCACCCGTGGTGCCAAGGGCAGTACCGGATACGCGGGCTCCGCGGAGCCGGTGTCCGTGCCCGCGGTGCCGGTCGAGGTGGTCAACACCATCGGCGCGGGAGACGCCTTCATGTCCGGTGTTCTCAACTGGCTGACCACCACCGGCGCGCACCGGGACGGCGGCGCCGCCGCGCTGTCGCGTGACCAGGTGACACGGATGCTGGGCTATGCCTCCGAGGTGGCCGCCTCGGTCTGTGCCCAGACCGGTACGGAACCCTCAATACCCGCCAGTATCTGAGCGGTTGAGCGTACCGCCGGCGGCTGGAGCCACCGTCCGACCTCCCCAGGACGGTGGCTCCGGCCGTTCACTGCAAGTGAGGACGCGTCAGGCAGCCTTGCGTCAGGCGGCCTTGCCGGTCCGGCCGTTGGCCGCGCGGATGATCTCCGCGTAGTGGTGACCGCTGCCCTTGA
This sequence comes from Streptomyces sp. MnatMP-M17, assembly GCF_900091995.1. Classification (GTDB taxonomy): domain Bacteria; phylum Actinomycetota; class Actinomycetes; order Streptomycetales; family Streptomycetaceae; genus Streptomyces. The sequence goes on along the minus strand of NZ_FMDK01000195.1, from coordinate 5,970 downwards.
TGGTGCGGCGCTGTGTCTCGTAGTCCACATGGACCAGACCGAACCGCTTGTCGTAGCCGTACGCCCACTCGAAGTTGTCCATCAGCGACCAGGCGAAGTACCCGGCGAGCGGAGCGCCCTTCTCCACGGCCCGCGCGCAGGCGGCGAGATGCTCGTCCAGATACCGGGCGCGCTCCGGGTCGTCGACGGTGCCGTCCGCCCGTACGGTGTCGGGGAAGGCCGAGCCGTTCTCGGTGACGAAGATCCGCTGGGCGCCGTACTCGTCCTTCAGTCGGAGCAGAAGCTGCTCCAGACCGTCGGCGTGCACCTCCCATCCCATATGGGTGTGGCGGGCGTCCGGTACGTCCACCTGACGCGCGAACGGCGCCTGGCCCGTCGGGTCGTCCTCGACGATCTGGCGGAAGTAGTAGTTGAGCCCCAGCCAGTCCAGCGGTGTCGCGATGGTCTCCAGATCGCCCGTGCGCACGGGCAGGTCCACTCCGTACAGATCGAGCATGTCCTGCGGATAGCCGCGGCCGTGGATCGGGTCCAGCCACCAGCGGTTCGTATGACCGTCGGCACGGACGGCGGCGGCGCGGTCCGCGTCGCTGTCGCTCGCCGGCTCGATCGGGCTGAGGTTGTTGACGATGCCGACCCGGGCGTCCGAGGACGCCGCGCGGATCGCCTGCACCGCGAGACCGTGCCCGAGGTGGAGATGGAACGAGGTGCGCACGGCGGCTGTGAGATCGGTCAGTCCGGGCGCCATCGAGCCTTCGAGATGGCCGATCCAGGAGGAGCAGAGCGGCTCGTTGAGCGTCGCCCAGTCCTTCACACGGTCGCCGAGCCGCTCGGCGACGGCGGAGGCGTACGCCGCGAAGTGCTCGGCGGTGTCACGCGAGGGCCAGCCGCCGCGGTCCTGGAGGATCTGCGGCAGATCCCAGTGGTAGAGCGTGGCGAACGGAGTGATGCCCGCCTCCAGCAGACCGTCCACCAGCCGGTCGTAGAACGCGAGACCGCGCTCGTTCACCGGTCCGTCACCGCCGGGCACGATCCGCGGCCAGGCGATCGAGAACCGGTACGCGTCCACACCGAGCCGCTTCATCAGCCCGATGTCCTCGGGCACACGGTGGTAGTGGTCGCAGGCCACATCGCCGTTGTCGGCGTTGTCGATCTTGCCCGGAGTGTGCGAGAACGTGTCCCAGATGGAGGGGCTGCGGCCGTCCTCGGCCACGGCTCCCTCGATCTGGTACGCGGCGGTGGCGACGCCCCAGGTGAAATCGTGGGGAAGGGCGTTGAGGTCGTTCACGGACTGCCTTTCTGAATGGGTCACTTCACGGCGCCCGCGGTCAGGCCGGCGACGAGGTAGCGCTGGAGAAGAAGGAACCCGACGACCACGGGCACGCTGACGACCAGCGAGGCGGCCATGATCTGGTTCCAGTAGACATCGTTCTGGGTGGCGTAGCCCTGGAGACCGACGGCCAGGGTCCTGGTGGTGTCATTGGTCATGACGGAGGCAAAGAGGACCTCGCCCCAGGCCGTCATGAACGCGTAGACGGCGACGGCGACGATGCCGGGCACCGCGGCGGGCACGACCACCTGGAACAGCGCGCGGATGGGCCCCGCGCCGTCCACCATGGCGGCCTCGTCCAGCTCCCTGGGGATCGAGTCGAAGTACCCGATCAGCATCCAGATGGAGAACGGCAGCGAGAACGTCAGATAGGTGAGGATCAGACCGCCGCGCGAGCCGTAGAGCTCGACGCCCGTGGTGTTCCCGATGTTGACGAAGATCAGGAACAGCGGGAGCAGGAAGAGGATGCCCGGGAACATCTGGGTGGAGAGCACCGTGACGGTGAAGACACGCTTGCCGCGGAAGCGGTAGCGGCTCACCGCGTACGCGGCGAACACCGCGATCACCACGGAGAGCGCGGTCGCCGAACCGGCCACGATCAGCGAGTTGACGAAGTACTTGGCGAGCGGAACGGTCTTCCAGATGTCGAAGTACGGCCGGACCGTGAAGTTCGTCGGGAACCACTGGAACTTGCCCGACACGTCCTGGAGCGGCTTGAGCGAGCTGCTGACCATCACATAGACCGGCAGCAGCGCGAAGGTCGCGAGCAGTGTCAGTACGACACGGCGCGTCCAGATGAACGACTGCGGCGGCGCGCTGGGCGACCTGGGCCTAGACATCGGAGCCCTTCCTTCCCCGTGAGGTGAAGAACAGATAGACCGCCGTGACGAGCAGCAGGAAGAGCAGCAGCAGGACGGACATGGCGGATCCCGAGCCGAAGTTCCAGGTGACGAACGACGACTGGTAGATATGGATCGAGATCAGATCCGCCGCTTCGGGCGCCGACTTGCCGAACAGCACATAGGGCGTGTTGAAGTCGTTGAACGTCCACAGGAACAGCACGAGCACCAGCACCTGGTTGACCGGGCGCAGCGACGGCAGGGTGATCTTGCGGATCTGCTGCCAGATGCCCGCTCCGTCGATGGAGGCGGCTTCGTAGAGATCGCGCGGGATGTTCTGGAGGGCCGCCATCAGCATCAGGAACGCGAACGGCCAGGACTTCCAGAGCGAGACGACGACCAGCGCGATGAAGCTGTTGTTGCCGATCAGCCAGAACGACGGCTTGTCGGTGAGGCCGAGCTGATCGTGCAGTACGTGATTGATGATGCCGTTGTCGTGCTGGAACATGAACGCCCAGGTGATGACCGCCGCGTACACGGGCAGGGCGTACGGGACGAGGAAGATCGTCCGCAGAATGCTCCGGCCGCGGAAGTTCTCCTGGAGCATGATCGCCGCCGTCACACCGAACAGCCAGGACAGCCCGACGGAGAGCACGGTGAAGGCACAGGTCACCAGGAACGAGTGGAGCAGCGCCTGGCCGATCGGAGCATCGAAATCGATGGCGATCTTGTAGTTGTCAAAGCCGGCGGAGGGTGAATTGCCCCAGTTCCTGATGAAGAACTGGGTGAGCTGCCGGAAGCTCACCCAGATCCCGATCACCATCGGGATGATGTGGATGAGCAGTTCGAGCACGACCGCGGGCAGCAGCAGGAGATAGGGCAGACCGCCCTGACGGATGCGGTCGGGGATGCGCGGCAGACGTGGTCCGCGCGCACCCCCATGCTCCGTCTTCTCCGTTTTGCCCGCCTTGTGCCCAGTGCTGGGTGTCACGGTGGCGGTCATGGAGAAAGCCTCACTGTGCCATCTGCTGCTGGGCCTTGGTCAGGGCCGCCTTGACGGATTCGGTGGTCACCGGCTTGCCGGCCGCGGCGTCGGCCCACAGCTCCTTGACGGCCGTACCGACGGTCGTCTCGAACTGCGACTCGTTCGCGACCTGCGGGAGCGGCGCGGCGCTGGTGGACAGCGTGTCACGCAGGACCTTCAGATCGGGCGCGCCGAAGGCCGGGTCCTCCTGGGCGGCCTTCACCGGCGGGATCGCGCCGAACGTCTTGTTGAGCAGCTTCTGCTCCTCGTCGCTCGTCATGAACTTCACGAACTTCTTGGCGCCGTCGACGTTCTTGGTGTTGTTGAACACCGCGATGTTGATGCCCGCGACCATGGAGTTGGTGTTCTGGCCGGTGCCCGGAGTGCCGGACTGGACCGGAACGGGAGCGACGCCCCAGTCCTCGGGCTTCATGCCCTGGGAGGCGAAGGTCGAGGCCGCGGCCTGCCACAGCACCATGGCGGTCTTGCCCTTGGCGAAGTCCGTGAGGGACTGGTTCTGGGCGTACTCCGCGTTGCCCGGAGCGATGATCTTGTCCTTGGCCATGAAGTCGACGTACTGCTTCACCGCGGCGACGGCGCCGTCGGAGGTGAAGGTCGGCTTGCCCGCCTTGTCGAAGAAGTCGGCACCGTGCTGCTTGCCCAGCACGAAGACCTGGTGGATGTTGTTGGACAGATTGCCGCCCTCGGCGCCCAGCGCCCACTTGCCGTCCTTGGAGATCTTCTTGCCGTCGGCGACAAGCTCGTCCCAGGTGGCCGGAGGCTGCGAGATACCGGCGTCCGCGAACATCTGCTTGTTGTAGTAGAGCGCGTAGGCCAGCGAGTACAGCGGCACGGCGGCGGGGTCCTGACCCTCCGCACCGGCCGAGGCGACCGCCGAGTCGACGAACCGGTCACGGCCGCCGATCGCGTCGAAGTTCTTCTGGTCCCACGGCAGCAGCGCGCCCGTGGCCTGGAGGGAGGCCGACCAGGTGTTGCCGATGTTCAGCACGTCGGGGCCCTGACCCGAGGTGGTGGCGGCCAGGATCCGGTTGAGCAGATCGGACCACGGGATGACTTCGAGCTTGACCTTGATGCCGGTCTGCTCCTCGAACTTCTTCAGTTCGGGGGTGAGTATCTTCTTGTCCGCCTCGATGTTGGGCCCTTGGTTGGATGCCCAGTACGTCAGGGTTTTGGGTGATTCGTTACTTCCGCCCTCGCTGGAGGATCCGCCACCGCAGCCGGCGACGGCGGTGAGGGCACTGACGACGGCTACTGCTGCTGCGGCTCTGATGGTGCGCATGTGAGGTGGCCCCTTTCCGGGGGTGGCTGCGTTCGAGAGTCGAACGGCCTCCATGACTTAATTTATGACGTGATTTAAGAGGTGAGGGAAGGTCGCGTCAAGGTTTGTGACCGGGGTATGTTGCGTCCACGGAAGGAGCACCATGGGAGAACGCGGCAGACGGACGGTGCGTGACCTGCGAAGGGACAACCGTGCCAGGGTTGTACAACGGTTGTATTTCGACGGTCCGCTCAGCCGCCAGGAGCTCGGTACGGCCACCGGGCTGAGTTCAGGCTCTATCAGCAACGTTGTCGCCGAACTCGCCGCCGAGGGCCTTCTGGAGGAGGCCGGAGTGGTCGATTCGGACGGCGGGCGTCCTCGTACGCTGCTGCGCGTCGCGCCTGGCGGAGGACTGCTCATCGGTATCGACATCGGTGAGACACGGGTCCGCGTCGAGCTCTTCGATCTCTCCCTCACCGAACTGGCCCGTACCGACCGGCTGCTGGCCCAGCACGGCTACGACGTCGAGCGCATCGTCTCCCATGTCTGCTCCGGTGTCGCCGATGTGCTGCGCGACGCGGGCGCCGATCCGGGGCGGCTCCTCGGTATCGGTATCGGCGTTCCCGGGATCATCGAGCGCGGCGGTCAGGACGGCGCCGTGGTGCACGGCCAGACCATCGGCTGGACCGCGGTCCCGTTCGAGAAGCTGCTGCGTGCGGTCCTGGACGTACCGTCCGAGGTACCGCTGTTCATCGACAACGGAGCCAAGACTCTCGGACAGGCCGAGATGTGGTTCGGCGGCGGCCGAGGCGCCGGCACGGCCGCGATCGCGCTCATCGGCTCCGGAGTCGGCGCGAGCGTCATCCACGGCGGTGCGCTGGTGGAGGAGAGCGGCCGGGGCAGCGCGCTCGAATGGGGCCATACCACCGTGCACATGGGCGGACGCCGCTGCCGCTGCGGCTCCGTCGGCTGTCTGGAGGCGTACGCCGGAGCGGAGGCGATGCGTGAGAGATGGTACGAAGCGGGCGGACCGCTGCCGGACGACGCGGACGACGAGACCGCGCTGGCGGCGCTGCTCGAAGCGGCCTTCCCCGAAGGCGAGGGCCTCGCGCCCGATCCGGTGGCCGTATCGCTCCTTGACGACACCGCCCAGTGTCTGGGAGCGGCCGTCGCCGATCTGATCAATCTCTTCCTGCCCGAGCGCATCCTGCTCGGCGGCTGGGCGGGACTGCTGATCGGACCGCATCTGCTGCCCGCGATCCGGCGCCATGCGGAGGCGTACGCGCTCCGGCACCCGGCGGAGCGCACCAGCATCGAGCTGGGCCATCTCGGCCCGGACGCGGTGACGGTGGGCGCCGCGACGCTGCCTCTCGCCGCGTTCCTCGCACGCGGCGGCAGCCGTCCGAGACTCCCGGGGCCGTCATCCGAACCGGATCCGGGCGCAGGCTCCGTGTCCCGCCGCTGGCACCGCGCCTCGACTACGGCGGGGGGGGCCGCGGGG
>NZ_FMDK01000789.1 GCF_900091995.1 Streptomyces sp. MnatMP-M17 | reverse complement strand
GGCCGTGGCGGGCGCGGCGTCGACGGCCGGCCGCAGCCGGTGCGCCTCTTCCAGGCCGGCGATCGGGTAGGCGAACTCGGCCGCTCCGGGCACCCGGGGGTCGGCGCTGCCGCTGCCCACCGCGTAGATCAGATAGTCGTAGCCGACCGTGCCGCCCGACGCCAGTGTCACACCGCGCCCGGCCGCGTCGATCCGTGTCACGGTGTCGGCCACCAGCCGGACGCGCTCGCCCAGGACCTCCCGGTAGTCGACGACCGCGTCGTCGGACCCGCCGACCAGTTGGTGCAGGCGGATCCGGTGGACGAAGGTCCGGCGCGGGTTGATCAGAGTCACGGTCACATCGTCGCGCCGCGTCAGCCGGTTGGCCGCCATGACGCCGGCGTATCCGCCGCCGATCACGACCACATCGGTGTTCCCAGCGTTCCCAGTGTTCTCAGCCATGAGGTCTTCTCCGTTTCCAGGGGTTCGACCTCAAGACACCGCGTCACCGGCCGCTGTGACAGCCTGTGAGGCGGATCACAACGCCTCGCCGCCTGACCGCCTCGTACGTAAAGCCTCCGAGCTACGCCGGCGACGCCGTCTTCGGCAGCCTGTGCACATCCCGCGCCGTCGTCGTCACTCCCGACAGGAAGCCCTGCGCCCTCGGGGACGCCGACGACTTCAGCCACTCCGGGGCGATGTCGCACACCGCCACGCGTACGCCCGTACCCGCCAGGGCCAGCGGGAGCGTGTGGACGACCGTGGACGGGAAGCTCAGGATCGTGCTGCCGATCGGGCCGCGGCGGGCGATCAGTTCCAGCGGGAGGTCAGGGCGGACGATCTCCAGGCCGGTGGCCGTGTGGAGGCGGTGGAGCTTGTCCGCGCTCTCGCGGCGGTGGGCGAAGTAGCGCGTGGCCTTGTGGGTACGGGCCAGCGCGGCGACCGCCTCCAGATACCGGTCCGCGTCGACCACGCCCGTCTCCACGAGCGAGGTGCCGACCATGTCCGCGCCCTCGTGGACCCTGGGCGGGCCGAAGGTGGCCCTCGTCCACTCGAAGCGGTTGGCGGTCACGGTGATCCCGTCCGGTACGTCCTCGACGGGCATCGAGGTGAAGACCTCGACCGGACGCTCGCCGGACGGAGTCAGCCGGCGCCGCGCGGCGGCGGTGACCGGTGCGAGCACCAGTTCCCGCGGCCCGCGGGAGCCACCGCGCCGGTGCCAGCGCACCAGCCGCTCGCCGCGGGCGATCTGGCCTATGAACTCCACGGTCGCGGTGCCGTCGTCCACGACCGTCAGCTCCTTGGTGCCGACCAGCGTCAGCAGGAGCTGTACATAACGGGAGAACGGATCGCCTATCACGATCCTGCCGGCCTTCCGCAGCAGCGGTGCCAGCTCCCGTATGGTCCGCAGGGGCGCCCCCGCACCACCGCGCGCGTCCTGCCAGCGCACGGTGAAGCCCTCGTCGCGGGCCAGCTCCGCCATCCGCCGGAGCTGGCCGCGTGACATGGGATCGGTGGGCGAGAGCACGACGACGGTGAGCGCGTCAGCCGCGTCACCGGTCGCACTCGCGCGCGCCCACTCCAGCACATTGAGCAGCTGGACCGGGCTCTCCACAAAAGCGATCACACGAGGGTGCGGGGGACGGCCCCCGCTGGGACCGGTCATGGCCGTCAGACCGCCGAGGACTCGGCGGCGGCAGACTCGGCGACGACGCCCGCGACACGGCGGAGCTTCTTCATCGGGCCGAGCTCCGACTCGTAGACCTTCTTGACACCGTCACCGAGGGAGGCCTCGATGGTGCGGATGTCACGGACGAGACGCTGGAGGCCCTGCGGCTCGACCGAGGCGGCCTGGTCCGAGCCCCACATGGCGCGGTCGAGCGTGATGTGGCGCTCGACGAAGGCGGCACCGAGGGCGACGGCGGCGAGCGTGGTCTGGAGACCGGTCTCGTGGCCGCTGTAGCCGATCGGCACGTTCGGGTACTCCGCCTGGAGCGTGTTGATCACGCGCAGGTTGAGCTCCTCGGCCTTGGCCGGGTACGTCGACGTGGCGTGGCAGAGCAGGATGTTGTCGCTGCCCAGGACCTCGACCGCGTGCCGGATCTGCTTCGGCGTCGACATGCCGGTGGAGAGGATGACCGTACGGCCGGTGGCGCGCAGGGCGCGCAGCAGCTCGTCGTCGGTCAGGGACGCGGAGGCCACCTTGTGGGCCGGCAGGTCGAACTTCTCCAGGAAGGCGACGGCCTCGGTGTCCCACGGGGAGGCGAACCAGTCGATCCCGCGCTCCTTGCAGTGCTCGTCGATGGCGCGGTACTCGTCCTCGCCGAACTCGACGCGGTGACGGTAGTCGATGTACGTCATCCGGCCCCAGGGAGTGTCGCGCTCGATGTCCCACTGGTCGCGCGGCGTGCAGATCTCCGGGGTGCGCTTCTGGAACTTGACCGCGTCACAGCCCGCCTCGGCGGCCACATCGATCAGGGCGATGGCGTTGTCCAGCTCGCCGTTGTGGTTGATGCCGATCTCACCCGTGACATAGACGGGCTGGCCGGGGCCGGCGGTCCGCGTGCCGAAAGTCCGCAGGCGGGAGGTGGCGTCGGTGCTCATGGGTGGGTCCTTACTTGTTGAGGGTGTTCGTGTGGGGGGTCTGGAGACCCGGACCGAGGAGCCAGGCGGCGATCTCGCGGATCGCCCCTTCGCCGCCGGGGGTCGTGGTGACGGCACGCGCGGCGGCGCGTACGGCGTCATGGGCGCTCGCGACGGCCACCGGCCAGCCGACGAGGCCGAAGCACGGGAGATCGTTGACGTCGTTGCCGACGTACAGCACGCGCTCGGGCGTGATCCCGTGCTCGTCGCACCACTGCTTGAGTGCGAGGTCCTTGCGGTCGATGCCATGGAGCACCGGCACCTGAAGCTTGCGGGCGCGCGCGGCGACGACCGGGTTCTGCTCGGTGGAGAGGATGAGCAGTTCCAGGCCGGAGCGGCGCAGCGCGGCGATCCCGAGTCCGTCGCCGCGGTGGACGGTGACCGTCTCGCGGCCGTCGGAGTCGATCATCACTTTGTCGTCGGTCTGCGTCCCGTCGAAGTCCAGGACCACGGCGTCGACATCGTCGTACGTGGGCAGGACGGCCGGGTCGAGCAGCGGCGCGAGGGCGCGGGCGCGGGCCAGGTCGTGCGGATCGTCGATCTCCAGCACCCGGGCCGCGTCGGTCTTGACGAGCGCGGTACGGCCGAAGAAGCGGTGGTTGGCGGCGCGGAAGCCGTCGGCGCGCATCGCATAGGCGGCGCCGGTCTCCAGATACTCCTGGGGACGGTCCTGGCGGCGCGGCCGGTTCGACTTGTCGTGGTTGACGCCGTAGCCGCCCGAGGCTCCGGCGTCGGCGCTGCCCGCGCTGTCCTGGCGCCAGATGAAGCCGTGCGTGGGCGCGACGGTCAGCGCGCTGTCGGCGCCGTCCTCGGTGACGGCGCCCGCGACGCCGTCGAGGTCCTCGGCCGTGATGAACGGGCTGGTGCACTGCACGAGCAGTACGACATCGGCGGCCACGCCGCGCATCGCCTCGTACGCGTCCATCGCGTGCAGGACGGCGGCCTCGCTGGTCGCGGTGTCGCCCGCGATCGCCGCGGGGCGCAGGACGACCTCGGCACCGGCGGACCGTGCCGCCTCGGCTATGGCCGCGTCGTCGGTCGAGACGACGACATCGGTGACGCGCCGGGCGGCGAGGCTGGCGCGCACGGCGCGTACGACGAGCGGGACACCGCCGACGGGTGCGAGGTTCTTCGCGGGTACGCCCTTGGATCCGCCGCGTGCGGGAATTACCGCGAGGACGGTCATCTGTACTCCTTGGTCCGCGGGTGCTGCCTCCGCGGCGGGTTGCTGTGCGGCTCGTGCTTCTTGCTCTGCTGCGGCTCGGTGCTGTTCTTCTGCCTGTGCGGGTGCCGGCTGTGCTGGTGCTGCTGCCTGTGCTCGTGCCGGTGGCGCTGTGTACGGGCTGTACGAGGTGTCGCGGCGCGTCACAGGTCGCCCATACGCCGGATGACGGGAGCCACGCGCTGTACGCCGTGCCGGTACGCGCCGCGCGCCGCTCCCCGTACCGCCTCGCGCACGACCCGGCGGACTCCGCCGTTGCCGCCCGCCGCCGCCTTGGCCGCCGACGGCAGCGGTGTGCCGTCCGCCGCGAGGTGGTAGCGGGCGAGGAGGCCCGGTAGATAGCCGGGCGCGGTGGTGGCCGTGTAGTACGGGTTCAGCGGCGGCAGCACGGGCCCGTCGAGCAGCTTCGCGACCTGCTTGCGCGCCGTGTCGAACGCCGAGGAGTACGAGCCGTCGGCCGCGACGCCCTGGCGGTCCGCCCAGACGGCGTCGGCGCGCGGGCGTCCGCCGCCGTCGAGCTGGTCCCAGGAGGCCAGACAGCCGGAGCCGATGAAGTGGTGGTTGCCGAGCGGCTCGCGCACGCCGAGATCGGTGAGGATCGCGGTGGGAATGCGCCGGTGGAGGGCTTCCAGGGCCGCGGTCGAGGAGACGGTGACCAGCAGATCGGTCCGGTCGAGGAGCTCGCCCATGTTCCCGTAGACCAGCTTGAAGTTGGGCGGCAGACCGCCCGGCACCTTCTCGGCGAGCCGCTGGTACGGGAACTCCTCCACATGCGTGGTGTGTTCGCCGATCTTGCTGCGCAGCTTCAGCAGGACCTCGCGGCGCGGATGCAGCCTGGCGTGCTCGACCAGGCGCTTCAGCAGATAGGCGCGGTCGGCGCGGTTCGCCGGTACGGACGGCTGCGCGGCGAAGACGACCGTGTCACGGCCCTCCTCGGGGACATAGCGCTCACCGCCGAGGAAGGGCAGCGCGGCCTCGGTGACCGAGGAGGCGTCGGCGCCCACGCCTTCGTAGACGGCGCGGAAGCGCTGGCCGTCGAAGCGGGAGTTCGCGAGGACGACATCCGCGCCGTGCCGCAGCAGCAGACCGTCCGAGAGCTTCTCGTAGACAACGCCCACATAGCCGGTGACGATCACCGGCCGGTCCGCGAGCTTCAGTGCGGATATCCCGTGGAGCATGGCCTGTACGGCGCCGCCGACCAGGGCGAGCACGACGAGGTCGTACTCCTTCTCGCGCAGCGTCTGGAGGAACGCGGTGCCGGTCACCTCACGCAGCGCGTCCGCCTCCGCGCCGACCTCGGCGAGCTGGCGGGCGGTGGGCGTGGCTCTGCCGCGCAGCAGATAGCCGCTCAGCTCGGTGGAGCGGCCTTCCGGGGCAATGCGGCGCGCGGTCAGCGCACCCCACTTCCACCGGGTGTCGGAGTCGGCGAGCACTGCGACCCGGACCGCTTCATTGGTACGTGATGGCACGACGAGGACGTTAGAAAGAGTTTCCGTTTGTCGGCCGAACTCAATGGCAATAAAGGGTTAACAACACATCTACGGATGGCGAAGTCGGCCCAGGAGAGCCGTGCTTCACGGTTCCGCCATCCTTCGTTCACCTTCCATACGCCCAGATGTCAGAACGAATGGTCTTGTGCCGCCTAGCGTCTCCGGTCGTGGTCAAGCTCTCCGTCGTCGTGCCGTTCTACAACGTGCAGACATACGCCCTCGAAACCCTGAGAAGCCTTCGCGCGAACAGCCGCGACGACTTCGAGTTCCTGCTGGTCGACGACTGTTCGACCGACGGAACCCCCGAGATTCTCGAACAGGCCGCCCGCGATCTGCCAGGCGCGGTCCTGCTCAGACATGAACAGAACGGCGGACTGGCTACGGCACGCAATACCGGACTCGACGCTTCGCGCGGTGAGTACGTGACGTTCCTCGACGGCGACGACTGGGCGGCGCCCGGCCACTTCGAGCGGCTCGTGGCCGCCATCGAAGGGCTGGGCGTCGACTTCGTCCGGACCGACCACGTCCAGTTCACGGCCAGGGAGCGGACGATCCACCGCGTCCCGGTCGGCCGCCGCGACGAGGTGCTGAAGCCGCGCGACGCGATCCTGCCGGTGAACCGCACGAACTCCGTCGACTACGCGTACGCCTGGGCCGGCGCCTACCACCGGCGTCTGGTCGACCGCGGTGTGGTGCACTTCACGGACGGGCTGCGGACCGCCGAGGACCGGCCGTGGATCTGGCGGCTGCACCGCGAGGCGGAGTCCTTCGCCGTCGTCGGACTGCTCGGTGTCTTCTACCGGCGCGGAGTCGCCTCGTCCCTCACCCAGATCGGCGATGTGCGGCAGCTCGACTTCATCCGGGCCTTCGACCAGGTCGTCGAGGAGACCGCGAAGGACGCGGAGGCCGACCGCTTTCTGCCCAAGGCCGTCCGCACGTACTGCGCGATCATCGCCCACCATCTCGCGGCGAAGGACCGGTTCGAGCCGGCCGTGGCGCGCCAGCTGCGTACGATGAGCGCCGCCGCCCTGAAGCGACTGCCGCAGGACCTCCTGAAAGAAGCACTCGACTCGATGGATCTGGACCGCTCGGCCCAGTTGCGCCGGCTGCGCCGGCGGATGGTCTCCTCGTCCGGAAAGGCGGCGGCCTGATGGACCGGTCCGACCGCAGGACGACGCAGATCTTCTGCGCCTCCACGCTCTACGGAGCCGCCACTCTCGCCGCCGCGATCGACGCCGGTCTCTTCCGGCCGGCCGCCCGGCGGGTGCTGCTCGTCAGCAACAACGCCGGTACGCCCGAGCTGACGCCCTCGGTGAACGAGATGCCGGGATTCGAGCAGCTCCGTGACCGGTTCGACGATCTCGTGTCGTGGAACGAGACCATCGCGCCCTCGCATCCCGGAGTCTGGGAGCCTCGGCCCGAGGACATCCCGATGTGGGAGCGCCATCTGCGGCTCGCCTGGAGTCTGGGCGACGACCGCGTCGAGCTGATCGTGGAGTCGATCCAGGTCAATCCGGCCCTGGCGGTCGCGCAGATCCTCACCGACGCGAGCCTTGAGGTGTACGCGGACGGGCTGATGAGCTACGGGCCCACCCGTAACAAGATCGATCCGCTGGTCGGCGAGCGTGTGCGCCGGCTGCTCCATCTCGACCTCGTACCGGGACTCAAGCCGCTGCTCCTCACGGAGTTCGGTGTCGGGCCCGAGCTGGTGCCGACGGACGCGTTCATCCGGGTCCTGGACCAGCTCTCCGACGCCGTGACCGGGATCCGGTCGCCGTCGGCGCCGCCCGCGCTGCTCCTCGGCCAGTACCTCTCCGCGCTCGGCATCATCAGCGAGCGCGAGGAGGAGGAGCTGCATATCCGGATGGTGCGCGGAGCGGTCGCGCTCGGCCACACCGAGGTGGTGTTCAAGCCGCATCCCACCGCGCCCGCGGTCTGGTCGCAGCGGCTTGAGCGGGAGGCGGAGAAGCTCGGCGCCGAACTGACCATCCTGGACTCGCCTGTGCTCGCCGAGGTGCTGTACCGGCGGCTGAAGCCGGCGCTGGTCGTCGGATGCTTCTCCACGGCGCTGCTCACCGCCTCCGCCTTCTACGGCATCCCGGTGGCGCGCACGGGCACGGAACTGCTGCTGGAGCGGCTCACTCCGTACCAGAACAGCAACCGCGTACCACTGACGATCGTGGACGCGCTGCTGCCGCCGCTGGACAGCGAGGAGAAGCACGAGCCGGAGACACAGCTCGCGGATCTGGTCGCGACCGTCGGCTACGCGATGCAGCACCGGATGTATCCGGAGCTGCGGCCCACGGCCGAGAGCTATCTCTCGGAGCGGCTGAACGACCGGACGTGGCGGTACTTCAAGCGGCGCCGGCTCACCTCGCTCGGGCTGCCCGGCGGTATCCCGGAGCAGCTCAACCGGCTGCCGCGCAACCCGACCGCCCAGCGGATGGTGCGCCGGGCCCGGAGGCTGCGCCGAGCGGTGCTCAAGGGCGCGGGCTAGGACCAAACCGGCTCCGGGACCTGGGCCCCGGAGCCGGTTTGGTCCTCAACTGCCGCACGCCGGACGGGCTGGATTCCAGCCCGTCCGGCGTTTCTCGTCCAGCGTTCGAGGACAGGGACTAGCGGACCGGAGTCCCCAGGATCGTCCGCAGGTCCGCGGCGTTCGCCTGGGTGATCTTCCACAGCTCCTGCTGCCGGCCGTGCACATCGGCGACGGACGCGGCGTGATCGTCCAGCAGTCCCACCGCGCGCTCGGTGAGCACCGCGCCGAGGTTCTTGTCATGGACGGAGACGCCCCACTCCGGGCGCTCGATGTCGGACAGGAAGTACGCCATCTTCGGGTGCGAGATCAGGCTGATGATCGGCGTACCACAGCCGAACGGGATCATTCCCGCGTGTCCGCGCATACCGATGACCAGCTTCGTCCGGGCGTAGGTGTCCCGGATCTCGTCGTTCTCGAAGTCGTACATCGGGATGACCGGCATCGAGATGCCGTGCTCACGACGGAGATCGAAGGCGATCTTCTCGTCGTCCAGCGAGTGCGCCACACACTTCACCTCGGCATGCTCGCCCAGCGCGCGCACCGCCTTGGCCATCTCCGCGAGGAAGTGCGCATAGTCATGGCCGAAGCGCAGCCCGGCCCGGTCGTACGCGGCATTGATCATGACCGTGTTCTCGCGGAACGCGGGATCGGTCCAGCCGTCGACAAGCTGCCGGGTGACCGTGGTCGGGCAGGGCTGGAAGCGCACCTTGTCCTGGAGCTCGGCCGGCAGCAGCGCGCGGACCTTCTCGATCGAGCCGTGGTTGCGGAGCCCGAAGAAGGCCGCCTGTTCGACCAGCAGACGCAGACTGGCGTTGAAGCGCTCGGCGCGGTACGACTGGCCGTCGAAGGCGTTGAAGCCGACCGCGTACACCACGATCGGTACGTCGATCCCCCTGAGGTGGTCGTCCGGGACGTTCCACTGCCAGGCGCTGTTCCCGTTGGGCGCGGTGTCCGGGATGAACAGCCCGCCGCCGCCGATGACCAGTCCGCGCCGGGAGTTGACGCGCTCCAGCGCCGCCTCGTCGAAGTAGCGGTGGGCGTGGATCGAGTGCCAGCGGCGCGGCCCGGTCTCGGCGTCGAAGGTCAGCCGTACGGACTCCGGCAGCAGCTTGTCGCCCGCGTTGCCCTGCTGAGGCATGTAGAAGGCGACATGGGCGAGCTGGTCCTCGGGCGCGCCCTCGCGCGGTCCCGGCACATCCTGCGTACGGAGCCGCATCAGCCGGTTGGCACGGTGCGTGGGATCGACGGAGAGCCCGTCCAGCGCGTAGCTGCGCGCCGTCTCGTCGTCGCCGTGGATCCACGCGATCTGGGCCAGCCGGGAGTAGGAGGTCGCGGCCCGGTTGGGAGCCGAGGTGGCCAGCAGGAGCTGGGCCTCCGCCTCCTCGTAACGCGACACGCTCATCAGCGCGTTCCCGTACACCTCGTGCGGCCAGGCGGAGTCCACCGGGATATGCACGGAGCCGAGGATGTCCACGGCTTCCTGGAACTCGCCCGCTCCGATGTGCGCCAGCGCCACCCGGCGCGCGCTCTCCACATCGCCGGTACGGGCGACATGCGGAGTGCCGTAGTGCACCAGCAGATCGTGGTGGGTGGCCCCGGATCCCGCCATGTACGCGGCGTGGAACTCGGCGTCGGAGAGCTCGAACTCGCGCCAGCGGTCCTCGGCCTTGCCGTAGCCGTGCTCGCCGCCCTGCCAGGGCTTGTGCCGCCCGGTGAAGTGCAGGATCGCGGTCTCGTCCGGTACGGCCAGATCGCCGGAGAGCCGCCGCTTGACGAAGTTGTAGCGGCTGTCGAGCTGGACGAAGTCACCGTCCAGGACGGCATTGAGGATGCCCTGGTCGTGCTTGTCCAGCTCGTAGTCGCCGCTGCGGCCCACGGCGTCGATCCGCGCGCAGAACTCGTCGCTCAGATACTCGCGCTGGATGACCAGGAGACCGCTGTTGAGCTTGTGCTGGCCGTAGAAGAACTGCGGTACGGCCGCGAGCCCGTCGCGCAGCTTCAGCAGCTCGCCCAGATCGCCCAGCACCACCATGTCGGTGTCCAGGGTGATCACGGTGTCGTAGTCCCGGATACGGAACACATCGAGGATGAAGTACGCCTTGCGCACCAGGTAGTTGTCCTGGTCGCCCTTGGCGTACGAGTCGTAACGGGCCGCGTCGACACGGCGCAGCTCGATACGCGGGTGCAGCGCGCGGATCTTGGCGATGGAGGACGGCCGCAGATCGTCGTGCAGGACGATGAAGTCCTCGCACACTCCGGGATTGGAGAGGGCGAGGCTGCGCAGCAGCACCAGGAAGCCCGGCAGATAGTTCTCGTCGACGAAGCTCGCGAACGCGACGCGACGCTTGCCCGTCAGCGCGCTGGCGGACGCGGCGGCGGAGGGACGGCCGACGGCGGAGAAGGTGGTGGCGGTCATCGCAGGGAGATCCTCGCATCGGTCACGCTCTGGGCGCGTTCCATGACCCACGCCTTCTCGCTGGTGTACTCGTGCACGGAGGTGATGGGCATCTTCATCGCCTCCTTGAGGCGGTAGGCGCCGCTCTCGTAGAAGTCGAAGCCGATCAGATCGAGCTTCGGGCTGACGTCCAGGAAGTCCAGCAGCCAGAGCATGTTGAAACCGCTGGTCGGGATGGAGCTCCAGACGTCGGCGCCCAGCTTGCCGATGTTGCGCACCGGCCAGCGCAGGGACTCGTCGCCGAGATACTGCTGCGCTCCGGGCACCAGCCGGTTGCGCAGGGAGTACTTCCAGTCGCCCGAGATCCCGCCGAAGATCAGCCGCGTGGTGACCTTCTGGTCCCAGTTGAAGCCGTGCTTGTGGATGGAGACATGGATGTCGGTGCGCTTGCCGGTGGCCGGTGCGTCGATCTTGTACGAGTTGAAGCGCACGACGAGGTCGTACGCGTCGATCTCGCGGCCCATCGATCCGTTGCCGACGCGCTGGGAGTTGGCGATCAGACAGATCGACTTGCCGGCGATCTGGTTGCGGAACTCACCGAGGGTGAGCCACTCGACATCGCCGAAGGTCGGGTCCGCGACCGGGCCGCGCAGCCGGTTTCTGCGCTGCTCGGCGTAGAGGCCGACGAGATCGCGCAGCTCGGAGGCGTCGCCCGCGTTCACACGGATCCGCAGATCGATATAGTGCGCGATGGCCTCCTGGAGGTCCTGCACCGGATACGCCGTGTCCCGGGCCATGGTCAGGAGCGCGCCGACCAGCCGCGGCTCGGCCTGGGCCCAGTCGCCGAGGTCGTTCAGGGCGAGGCCCTCGGCCCAGACGTCGGTGGCCGGTCCGCCGTGGAGCGCGGCCCTCGGGGACTCGCTCTCCAGCAGCCGCAGCAGCTCCTCCTGGCGCTGCCGGCCGATGCGCAGGCCGGCGTTCCTGGACACGACGCCGAATCCGTCGTCGTCGGTGAGCGCGAGATAGCGGTCGTACGCCTCGATGGTCCCGGCCTCGTCGCCCAGGGCCTCCAGCGTTCTGGCGCGCAGCCGCCAGCCGGCCCGCGATCCCTTGCGGGCGGTGAGCACGGTGTCACTGATGAGCGCGGCGAGCTTCAGCTCGTCGTCGTAACGGCACTCCAGCGCCTTGTTGCCGACAGCCAGCAGGGCGTCCAGCAGCTCGCTGCTGAGGTTGCTGCCGCCGCTGCCGGTGGCGGCCTTGGCGCTGCGCCGGAGCAACGCGGTGGCGCCGCCGCCGGAGGTGGCCGAGGCGCGGGCGGCCGAGGACTGCGTCAGGGCGTAGGTGGCGAGCAGACCGCGCAGCTTCTCCGCGAGCTCCATGCGTTTGCGGTCCAGGCTGGCCACCAGCTTGCCGCTGTGGACGGCGCAGGCCTGGATGCAGTCCTCCAGCTCGACCGGATTGATCCGGGCCTGTGGTGCTCCACTGTCGGGCGTAACGGCCGGACTCCCCCCGTTACGCGGCCTCGGCCATCGGTTACGGCCCATTGTCATGCTTCTCCAAGCGTTTGCTGCCCCGCTGACGAATGGCGGGTCGGCAACAAGCTAGGAAACGCACACGACTCGAAGGTGAACTCAATACATCCGTCCGGGAAACGTCGCTTCTCGGACCGGGCAGGGACCTGTCCGTCCGAGCTGCCGATCATCACCGTACGTTCGGAGCCGTCACGTAACGTGGCGGAGAAAGAGCAGGTAGGACCCGTACGACCGCGTTGATCCCCCTCTTGTGGACGGATCACTCGCCGCTCAAGATGGTCCGGGCCGCAGCAGCGGGTCAGGAAACACCGACCAGGGGGGCCAGGTAATTCCATGACCGGGACCAGAAGAAATCCGGGAAATCCAGGAATTTCGTATCGAACCGCTATCGCCGCCCTACTGGCCGCTTTTGTGATGGCGGCCTTGATGGTCAACGCCTTTCCGGCCGCCGCCGAAGGAGTCTCCGGCGAGACGACCGTCTACTCGAACACCCAGGCCGCGGGCGACGGCTCCCGTACGCCCGACGTCGTGGCCGTGAACGCCAACGAGGCCGTGGTGGCCTGGCGGGAAGGGCTCGACGCCGGGAAGGTGGACATGGGCGTGATCAAGTACGCGTACACCACCGACGGCGGAGCGACCTGGGTCCGTCCCACCACGCCTCTCGCCGCCACCACCGCGGAGTACGCCTGGCACTACGTCACGCTCTACAAGGCCGGTGACGCCCTCTACGCCTATCTCGGCCGGGCACCCGCGTCGTCCACCAACGGCCTGCCTGTCACCATGACGGCCAAGCGGAGCCTCGACAACGGCCACACCTGGCAGGACTTCGCCATCGAGACTCCCGCGATCAGCAACCTCGTCATCGCGGGCCGCCCGCTCACCCTGGGCTCCACGCACATCATGCCCATCTGGTCGGGCAACAGCAGCGGTGTGCTGCGCTCCACCGACCTGGTGCACTGGACGCTCGGCGGATATGTCCCGGACCCGTCCGGTTACAAGGGCGGCGAGCCGCAGATCGTGGTGGACCAGAACGATCCGGGCACACTGCTGATGGCGGCGCGCGCCAGGTCGTACCCGGCGGAGGCGTACATCGACGGCCCTGCCTACGCGGTCACCTCCACCAGCACCGACGGCGGGCTGACCTGGTCGGACTTCCGGCTCGACACCGACATCCCCAACTACAACACCAAGGGCTTCCTGGCCAAGGACGGCAACGGGCAGTACCTGGCGATCTACAACACCGCGGGCCAGGCCTGGACCGGCCCGACGCCCGCGCTGTCCCGCTCGGTCCTGTACTACAAGGTCAAGCGGCCCGGTGAGCGATGGGGCGCGGGACAGTTCCTCGCGGACGGGCCCGCCGTCACCACCGGCACCGGCGCGGGCTGGGACACCTATGCGATGGCGGACGAGTACGCGCCCGGCAAGTACTTCGTCGCCTGGGAGCACGACACCAGCGGGATCAAGTTCAGCAAGCTGGATGTCTCCGACGCGTTCACCAATGTGACCAGCGAGTTCGACTCCCTCGGCGGCTGGACGACCGATCCCGGCGGCGCCGTCTCGATCGCACCGCCCGGTGAACTCGCCCTGCGCAGCACCGGTTCCGGCGCGGCCTCCGTCAGCCGCGCGTACGGCCCGCCCGCCGGCTTCATCATGACCGTACGCGGCAAGGTGACCGACTACTCGGCTCTCGATCCGGCCACGGGAGCCGGCGCGAGCCTGGCGGTACGGGTGAACACCGGCGCCAGGCAGTTCGCGCTGAGCATCCAGTCCGACGGTGTCTACGCGCCGAACGCCGCCGGCACCTGGACAAAGATCCTGACCGGCGCGAACGACAGCGAATGGCACACCTGGAAGGCGGTCGTCGACACGGCCGGCCGGGCCACGCTCTACAAGGACTCGCTGGAGACCGGCGCCTTCTGGACCGTCCAGGACAGCACCGCACCGCCGCGTACGCAGGTGTGGTCGTCCGGCACGGCCGCCGATCCGGCCGCGGCCCAGGCGGACAGCTTCGGTCTGTCCCGCGACATCACCAGCACCACCTGGAACGATCTGTCCGGCTGGACCGCCACACCCAACGGCGGCACGGTCGCGGTCACCACGGACAACCGGCTGCGGCTGCGGAACGCGGGCGGCGGAGTGAGCGAGGCGCGCCGGGACACCGCGCGGATGTGCGATCCCACGCTCGACTTCCGCGGGCAGGTCACCGATCCGAGCGTGCTGAACACCGGTAACGGTGTGGGCACTTCCATGGCCGTACGCGTCGACACGGGAGCCCGCCGTCTCATGCTGACCTTCCAGTCCGACGGTGTGTACTCGATACGGAAGGGCGAGACCCAGTGGTCCCGGGTCTACGCCAGCACCACCGCGGGCGCGCTCGCCTCGTGGAAGGTCGTCACGGGCAGCGGCGGCGAAGCCAGGCTCTACCGCAACGGCACGGACACCGGCGCCTCATGGACGATCCAGGACCTCGCCTCCACGCCGACCGTGCGGCACTGGAGCTCCGGGACGGCGAGCGATCCGGCCGAGTCGTATGTCGAGTGGACCAGGGTCACCTGCACCGACTAGGGCTTCTCCCGCGCGGGTCGTTCGGCTCAGGCGCTGCCTCGGCTCAGGCGCTGCTCAGGGAGAGCTTGACGGCGAAACCGAGGAACAGCGCGCCCGCCGCCGAGGTCATGCCCGCCGAGAGGCGCTTGCGGCGGCGGGAGGGGG
>NZ_FMDK01000064.1 GCF_900091995.1 Streptomyces sp. MnatMP-M17 | reverse complement strand
CCTGTGCCGCGGCGACCGCCGAGATGCCGTACTCCTCGGCGAGCTCGGCGATGCCCGCCGAGCCCACGAGGCCGTGGAAGCCGCCCTCGCAGCCGAGCGCGGACGGCAGCCGCGAGGTGCCGGGCACGGGCAGGAAGCCGATCTCGCCCGCACCGCCCGAGGCGCCTCTGCGCAGCTTGCCGTCGAGCACGACGGCCGCGCCCACGCCATGGCCGAGCCAGAGCAGTACGAAGGTGTCCTGGCCACGGGCCGCGCCGAGGCGCTGTTCCGCGAGCGCGGCGAGATTGGTCTCGTTCTCCACCAGTACGGTGGCCGACAGCCGCTCATGGAGCGCGGCGACGAGTCTTCGGTGCCACGCGGGCAGTCCGGTGGTGTCACGGAGCTCGCCGGTGCCCGGCGCGACCAGGCCGGGCGCGCCGATGCCCACACTGTGCAGCCGTATTGCGCCGGCCTCCGCGGCCGTACGTTCCAGCAGCGCCGCCGCCCGTTCGACGGCGGCCTCCGTGGCCGTGTCGCTGCCGATGGGCAGATCGGCCTCGGCGAGAGTCCTGCCGAGCAGATCCGCGACGACGACGGAGACGCTGTGCGTCCGTACGTCGAGGGCCGCGAGATGGGCCAGGTCGGCGACGATCCCGTACAGCCGGGCGTTGGGCCCGCGGCGCCGGTCGCCGGTCTCGCCGACGACCCGGACCAGCCCGGCGTCCTGGAGCCGCTCCACCAGATCGGCGACGGTGGGACGGGAGAGTCCGGTCAGCGTCTTGAGCTGTCCTGCCGTCAACGGGCCTTCCTGCTGGAGCAGTCGCAGGGCGAGCCGGTCGTTGATGGCCCGTGCGGTACTCGGGGATGCGGCCATGCCGGAATCCTTCCAGATCGCTGGACCCAAAATTCTCTATTTATCAGGCAGGGTTCCTGATAGTTTACTCCGGCACCGAGCACGGGCGTGTCCGCGGTGCGCCGGAGGACGGCACCTCACAGGAGAGGGCAGGACAGGATGTCGGCTGAAGTGGTCTACGACAAACGGAGGTTGCGGCGCGCGAGGTTCGCCGTCGCCGCCGTCTTCTGTGTGCACGGGGCGGTCACCGGCAGCTTCGCCACACGTATTCCCTGGATCCAGGATCACGCGGGAGTCAGCGCGGGACAGCTCGGTCTCGCGCTCGCCTTTCCCGCGATCGGCGCCTCGGTCGCGATGCCTCTGGCCGGTACGGTCAGCCATCGCTTCGGGGCGCGCACCGCGCTGCGCGGACTGCTCGCCCTGTGGACATTGGCGCTGACCTTGCCGGCGCTCGCGCCCGGTCTGGTCACGCTGTGCGCCACGCTGTTCGTCTTCGGCGCGACCGCGGGCATGTCGGACGTGGCGATGAACGCGCTCGGAGTGGAGGTCGAGAACCGTCTCGACAAGTCGATCATGTCCGGTCTGCACGGCATGTGGAGCACGGGCGCGCTGATCGGCTCGGCGGCCGGAACGCTCGCCGCGCATCTCGGCGCCGACGCGCGGCTGCACCATCTGCTCGCCGCGTGCGTGCTCACCGTACTGGGCCTGGTCTTCTGCCAGGGCGTACTGGATCTGCGCAGCGCACCCGACGAGGAACCACCGCCGCGGTTCGCGCTGCCGCCGAAGTCCGCGGTGGTCATCGGGGCGATCGGATTCTGCGCGGTCTTCGCGGAGGGCGCGAGCATGGACTGGTCGGCGGTCTATCTGCGCGACGTACTGGACACCTCGCCCGGTCTCGCGGCGGCCTCGACCACCGCCTTCGCCCTGACCATGGCTGTCGCGCGGCTCGCGGGCGACAAGGTGATCGACCGCTTCGGCGCGGTACGGACGGTGCGGACCGGTGGAGTGCTGGCCGCGGCGGGCGGCCTGCTGGTCGTCGTCGCACCTCATCCGGCGCTGGCCATGGGCGGCTTCGGGCTGCTCGGACTGGGTGTGGCGGTGGTCGTACCACTCGCCTTCGCGGCGGCCGGTCGCGCGGGCCCGAACCCGAGCCAGGCGATCGCGGGCGTCGCGACCATCACCTACACCTCGGGCCTGATCGCACCCTCGGCGATCGGCGCGGTCGCCGACGCGACGTCGCTGGTGGGGTCGTTCGGACTGGTGACGCTGCTGGCGTGCGGGCTGATGGTGGGAGCGGGGGTACTACGACCGGGAGACCGACGGACGAGCGCGGCCGGGGCGGAGGTGGGCGTGGCGCCGGAGGCGTAGGGGTGCGGTGCGGTGCGCCTGGCGGCGCGGGGGCCGGTGGTGGGTGCGGGGGCCGGGGCACTCCGGAGGCACATGTCCGGACGGCATGCTGTGTTTCCCGGGGGACACCCCCGGACCCCCGTACGCCGCGTGCGGACCGACTGTCGGGTGCGGGTTTCGTGTGCGGCACAAATAACGCTTTAGTGTCCGGACACGCACCTCCTCCGACCCCGACCCCCTCCCGCCGTCGTCCCGGCTGCGGGTCCGATCCGGGCACCCACCAAGCCCGTCCGG
>NZ_FMDK01000200.1 GCF_900091995.1 Streptomyces sp. MnatMP-M17 | reverse complement strand
CCCGGAGGATCGTGAGGAATTCCCGCATCCAGGCCGAGTGGTCCGGCCAGGCGCGGGCGGAGACGATATTGCCGTCCACGACCGCCTCGCTGTCCTGGAAGGTGGCGCCGGCCGCCTGCATGTCGAGCTCCAGCGCCGGATACGCGGTCACCCGGCGGCCGGCCAGCTCGCCCAGGGCGGCGGTCAGGAGCGGGCCGTGGCAGATCTGGGCGACGGGCTTGTCGGCGTCGAAGAAGGACTTGAGGATCTTGCGCAGCTCCGGATCGGCCCTGAGGTACTCGGGAGCGCGGCCACCCGGGATGACGACGGCGGCGTACTGTGTGGGATCGACCTCGGAGAAGGCCAGATCGGCGGGGAAGGTGTAGCCGGGCTTCTCGGTGTAGGTGTCGAAGCCGGGCTCGAAGTCATGGACCACGAACCGGAGCTTCTTGCGGGAGGGCGCCGCGATATGGACCTCGTACCCCTCCTCCCGCAGACGCTGGTAGGGATAGAGCACTTCGAGGGACTCGGCGGCGTCGCCGGTGACGATCAGAACCTTGGCTGCCATGACTGCTCCCGGAAAGGGTGGGTCGATCTGTCCATCTGTCGACCAGTGTCGTCCCGCCGACCGCTTCCCGTCCCGGTCGGCGCGGTCCGTGTCGCTGTCCAGAGTGTCAAACTTATTGGCCCTCTTTTGTACACATGCGGCTCATGACGGCTCCCGGGTGAGGAGCGATAACCTTGGGCGGTGATCAGCGCGATAAGCCGTGGGGGCAGTGAGGCCCTCCGCCCGTGCCCGGAGCGCCACAGCGTCCGGGTGATCGCTGATCACCAGGATCCGGGCCGGCCGCCAAAATTGGCCAATAACGCCCCGGACATCTCTCATCGCGGCATAACGTCGACCTCGACCGGAAACCCCGCGTCGTGGCGTTGCGTCGCTTCCTTCACCTACGTCACGCAACGGCGCGCGACAGGAGCCAGAGGACATGCAGACCAAGCTGGACGAAGCCAAGGCCGAGCTGCTGGAACAGGCGGCTCGGGCCGCTGAGAACAGCCCGGCGGGGTGGACCGGGGGGCTGGGGGGCGGCCCCCGGAAGGACGAGGCAACGGCCGGGCCTCATGGCGAGGGCCACGGGGGCGGTCCCGGCGGTCCCGGTGGCCTCCTCGGCGGCGGCAACGGTGCCGGTGCCACGGGAGCTCCCGCAGGTCTCGGCCAGGGCGCGCTGCGCGCGTACCTCCAGCGTTACTACCTGCAC
Source organism: Streptomyces sp. MnatMP-M17 (assembly GCF_900091995.1). Taxonomy (GTDB): domain Bacteria; phylum Actinomycetota; class Actinomycetes; order Streptomycetales; family Streptomycetaceae; genus Streptomyces. Next base: position 16,746 of record NZ_FMDK01000200.1, on the reverse strand, counting down.
ACCGCACCCGAGGACCTCACCGACCGCGACCCGGTCGACATCCTCGGCGCGGCGCTTTCCCACTACCGGCTGGCTGGACACCGTCCGCAGGGAACGGCCAGCGTACGGGTGCACACCCCGACGGTCGAGGAGAACGGCTGGACGTGCAGCCACTCCGTGGTCGAGGTCATCACCGACGACATGCCGTTCCTGGTCGACTCCGTCACCAATGAGCTCTCCCGGCAGGGCCGCGGTATCCACGCGGTGATCCATCCGCAGGTCGTCGTGCGCCGTGATGTCACCGGCAAGCTGATCGAGGTGTTCCCCGAAGGGAGCGAGACCGCGGCGGGCCTCGCGCACGATGTGCTCGTCGAGTCCTGGATCCATGTCGAGATCGACCGCGAGACCGACCGCGCCGATCTCCAGCAGATGACCGCCGATCTGCTCCGTGTCCTGTCCGACGTCCGTGAGACCGTCGAGGACTGGGAGAAGATGCGCGACTCCGCGCTGCGCATCGCCGAGGAACTGCCCACCGAGCCGACCGCCGACGATCTGCGCGACCAGGAGGTCGAGGAGGCCCGTGAGCTGCTGCGCTGGCTCGCCGCCGACCACTTCACCTTCCTCGGCTACCGCGAGTATCAGCTCACGGACGCGGACGCCCTGTCCGCCGTGGCGGGCACCGGCCTCGGCATCCTGCGCTCCGACCCACGGCAGAGCGAGGACGACGACCATCCGGTCAGTCCCTCCTTCAGCCGGCTGCCCGCCGACGCCCGCGCCAAGGCCCGTGAGCACAAGCTGCTCGTCCTCACCAAGGCCAACAGCCGCTCCACCGTGCACCGGTCGGGCTATCTCGACTATGTCGGTGTGAAGAAGTTCGACGACAAGGGCAATGTCGTCGGCGAGCGGCGTTTCCTCGGGCTCTTCTCCTCGGCCGCGTACACCGAGTCCGTACGGCGTGTCCCGGTGATCCGGCGCAAGGTCGCCGAAGTGCTGGAGGGCGCGGGCTTCTCGCCCGACAGCCACGACGGCCGCGATCTGCTCCAGATCCTGGAGACCTATCCGCGCGACGAGCTGTTCCAGACGCCGGTCGACCAGCTCCGCTCGATCGTCACCAGCGTGCTCTATCTCCAGGAGCGCAGGCGGCTGCGGCTCTATCTGCGCCAGGACGAGTACGGGCGCTACTACTCGGCCCTCGTCTATCTGCCGCGCGACCGCTACACCACCGGTGTCCGGCTGCGGCTGGTCGACATCCTCAAGGAGGAACTGGGCGGCTCCAGCGTCGACTTCACCGCCTGGAACACAGAATCGATTCTTTCCAGGCTCCACTTCGTGATCCGGGTTCCCCGTGGCACCGAGCTGGCCAAGCTCACCGACGCCGACACCGACCGGATCGAAGCCCGGCTGGTCGAGGCCGCCCGCTCCTGGTCCGACGCCTTCGGCGAGGCGCTGAACGCCGAATGCGGCGAGGAGCGCGCCGCCGAGCTGCTGCGCCACTACGGCAACGCCTTCCCGGAGGGCTACAAGGCCGACCACTCGCCGCGCGCCGCTGTCGCCGATCTGGTCCATCTGGAGGCCCTCGACAAGGAGGAGTCGGACTTCTCGCTCTCCCTGTACGAGCCGGTCGGCGCGGGCCCCGGCGAGCGCCGCTTCAAGATCTACCGCTCTGGCGAGCAGGTCTCCCTCTCCGCCGTCCTTCCGGTGCTCCAGCGGCTCGGTGTCGAGGTCGTCGACGAGCGGCCGTACGAGCTGCGCTGCGCGGACCGTTCGACGGCGTGGATCTACGACTTCGGTCTGCGGATGCCGCTGGGCGGCGCGGACGGCGACTATCTCGCCGATGACGCCCGCGAGCGCTTCCAGGACGCCTTCGCCGCGGTCTGGACGGGCGCGGCGGAGAACGACGGCTTCAACTCCCTCGTCCTGAGCGCCGGTCTGGACTGGCGGCAGGCGATGGTGCTGCGCGCGTACGCCAAGTATCTGCGCCAGTCCGGCTCGACCTTCAGCCAGGACTACATGGAGGACACCCTCCGGAGCAATGTCCACACCACCCGGCTGCTGGTCTCCCTCTTCGAGGCCCGGATGTCGCCGGAGCGCCAGCGTGCCGGTACGGAGCTGACCGAAGCGATGCTGGAGGAGCTCGACGGCGCCCTCGACCAGGTCGCGAGCCTGGACGAGGACCGGATCCTCCGTTCCTTCCTGACCCTGGTCAAGGCCACTCTCCGTACGAACTTCTTCCAGAAGGCGAGCGCGGGCGGTGACAGGAGAGGCCGGAGGAACCAGGGCGCCGGCTATCACAGCTATGTGTCGATGAAGTTCGACCCGCAGGCCATCCCCGATCTGCCCGCGCCCAGGCCGGCGTTCGAGATCTGGGTGTACTCGCCGCGGGTCGAGGGCGTGCATCTGCGCTTCGGCAAGGTCGCCCGCGGTGGTCTGCGCTGGTCCGACCGGCGTGAGGACTTCCGTACGGAGGTCCTCGGCCTGGTCAAGGCGCAGATGGTCAAGAACACCGTGATCGTGCCGGTCGGCGCCAAGGGCGGCTTTGTCGCCAAGCAGCTCCCCGATCCGGCCGTGGACCGGGACGCCTGGCTGGCCGAGGGCATCGCCTCGTACAAGATCTTCATCTCGGCGCTGCTCGACATCACCGACAACCTGGTCGCGGGCGAGGTCGTGCCGCCGGCCGATGTGGTCCGCCACGACGAGGACGACACCTATCTGGTCGTCGCCGCCGACAAGGGCACCGCGAGCTTCTCCGACATCGCCAACGAGGTCGCGCTCGCCTATGACTTCTGGCTCGGGGACGCCTTCGCCTCCGGCGGCAGCGCGGGCTACGACCACAAGGGCATGGGCATCACGGCCCGTGGCGCCTGGGAGTCGGTGAAGCGGCAGTTCCGTGAGCTGGGCCATGACACCCAGTCCGAGGACTTCACGGTCGTCGGCGTCGGTGACATGTCCGGCGATGTGTTCGGCAACGGCATGCTGCTCTCCGAGCACATCCGGCTGGTCGCGGCCTTCGACCACCGGCATATCTTCCTCGATCCGCACCCGGACGCGGCCACCTCGTACGCCGAGCGCCGCAGGCTGTTCGAGCTGCCGCGCTCCTCGTGGGCCGACTACGACAAGCGGCTGCTTTCGCAGGGCGGCGGTATCCACCCGCGTACGGCCAAGTCGATCCCGGTCAACGCGCATGTACGCGAGGCCCTCGGGATCCAGCCGGGTGTCACCAAGCTGACCCCCGCCGAGCTGATGAAGGCGATCCTCCACGCCCCGGTGGATCTGCTGTGGAACGGCGGGATCGGTACGTACGTCAAGGCCTCCACCGAGTCGAACGCCGATGTCGGCGACAAGGCCAACGACGCGATCCGTGTCAACGGCGAGGATCTGCGGGTCAAGGTCGTCGGCGAGGGCGGCAATCTGGGACTGACCCAGCTCGGCCGGATCGAGTTCGCACGGCGTGGCGCGGGCGGTGAAGGCGGCAAGGTCAACACCGACGCGATCGACAACAGCGCCGGTGTGGACACCTCCGACCACGAGGTGAACATCAAGATCCTGCTGAACGGGCTGGTGACGGAAGGCGACATGACCGTCAAGCAGCGCAACAAGCTGCTCGCCGAGATGACCGACGAGGTCGGCGCGCTGGTGCTGCGCAACAACTACGCGCAGAACACGGCCCTCGCCAACGCGGTCTCCCAGTCGCCCTCGCTCCTCCACGCGCACCAGCGGTTCATCCGTCGGCTGGAGCGGGACGGACATCTCGACCGGGCGCTGGAGTTCCTGCCGACCGACCGGCAGATCCGTGAACTGCTCAACACGGGCAAGGGTCTGTCCCAGCCGGAGCTGGCGGTGCTGCTCGCGTACACCAAGATCACGGTGGCCGACGAGCTGATCCACACCGACCTGCCGGACGATCCGCATCTGCGCAAGCTGCTGCACGCGTACTTCCCGTCGGCGCTGCGCGAGCAGTTCCCGGAGCGGATCGACGGGCACGCCCTGCGCCGGGAGATCGTGACGACGGTGCTGGTCAACGACACCGTCAACAGCGGTGGTTCGACCTTCCTGCACCGGCTGCGCGAGGAGACCGGCGCCTCGATCGAGGAGATCGTCAGGGCGCAGGCCTCGGCCAGGGACATCTTCGGTCTCGGCGCGGTCTGGGACGCCGTGGAGGCGCTGGACAACAAGGTCCCGGCCGCTGTCCAGACCCGGATCAGGCTGCACTCGCGCCGACTGGTCGAGCGCGGTACGCGCTGGCTGCTGGGCAACCGGCCGCAGCCGCTGGAGATCACCGGCACCATCGAGTTCTTCGCGGCGGGAGTCGAGCGGGTCTGGGCGCAGTTGCCCACGATGCTGCGCGGCGCGGAGATGGAGTGGTACCAGCGCATTCTGGCGGAGCTGACCAACGCGGGCGTTCCCGAGGAGCTGGCCGTACGGGTCGCCGGATTCTCGTCCGCCTTCCCGACGCTCGACATCGTCGCGATCGCGGACCGTACGGGGCAGGATCCGCTCTCCGTCGCCGAGGTGTACTACGACCTCGGTGAGCGGCTGCGGATCACCCAGCTCAGGGACCGGATCGTGGAGCTGCCGCGGGCCGACCGCTGGCAGTCGATGGCGCGGGCCGCGATCCGCGAGGACCTGTACGCGGCGCACGCCGCGCTGACCGCGGATGTGCTGACCGTGGGCAACGGGAACTCGACGCCCGAGGAGCGCTTCACCGCGTGGGAGCGGAAGAACGCGGCGATTCTCGCGCGTGCGCGGGCGACGCTGGAGGAGATCCAGAGCTCGGACGCGTTCGATCTGGCGAATCTGTCGGTCGCGATGAGGACGATGCGGACGCTGCTGCGGACGCATCGCTGACGGGACGGGGACTGCCTGTCGGCAGGGAGCCGTCAGGGCCGGGACGAGGCGCGTGGGCGGCTGGGGGCTGAGTGGCCGACGCCCGTTCGGGTGAATTCAGCTCCGGCCGTCCGACGGTGTCTCGCCGAGGACGGATGAGAGGCGTCCGGCTCAAGTCGAGCCGGGCGTCTCTCTCCGTGTCCCGGTCCACAGCCGTCTACAGGCCAGCAGCGCCGCCGCCAGCAGAAGTCCGTTTCTGAGCGCCATCACCGCACAGCCCAGCGGTGTGACAGCCATGACGTCCAGATACAGCACCGGATAGCCCACGGCGCTGAGGACCGTCGCCGGGAGCAGCAGCAGCGCGACCGGACGCTGGCCGGTCGCGCGCGAGGTGAGACAGACCGCGGCCAGGCCCAGCAGCCAGATCAGATACTGCGGGCTGATCACCCGGCTGGTGACGGTGAAGAGGAGTACGGCGGTCAGCGCCGCGTCGAACGGAGTGGCCGCCGTCCAGCGGACGGCGCGTACTCGCCACAGCAGCAGCCAGCAGAAGGCCGACGCGGTCAGCAGCAGGGCGGCCAGAGCCACTTCCCGCACATGCGGGCCGGTGAACTCGAAGGCGCCGTAACGGTATTCGACACTGCCCGACCAGCCCGCCAGCCGGGCCAGGGAGAGCGCGGTGCCGCCGAGCGACTCGATCTGGATGCCCCGGCCGCCCTGCTGGCGCAGAAAGTCCAGCGGTCGCGAGAGGTTCAGCGCGAGAACGCCCAGCAGTGCGAGAGCGCCGACCGCGGCGGAGATCCAGGCGGCACGGGTGGTACGGCCGCGAGGCGTGCCCAGCAGAGTCAGCGCGGGCCAGACCTTCACCATCGCGCCCAGCCCGGCGAGCATTCCGCCGATCAGAGGATGGCGGCGGACGGTGAGCAGGGCGAGTACGGCGAGGGCGGTGGCCTGGACGTCGTACCGTACGAGCGGAGTGTGCAGCAGCAGCGGCAGTCCGCACACCCACAGCCAGACGCCGGCGGCCGACGATCCGGCGCCGCGCCCGGCCCGCCTCAGCGCGAGCGTGATGACCGCGTCGGAGAGCAGGGCCAGGGCGACGAACGCCTGGAAGTACGTCAGCCACGGCAGCAGCGCCGGAGAGAGCAGCACCGCCCCGGCGCCCGGCGGATACTGCCAGGTCACATCGTCGAGCGGATACGAGCCCAGCTTGAGCTGCTCGTACCAGTGCCGGTAGACGCCGTACACCTCGCGGCCGACCGCGCCCACACCGAGCGTGTCATGCAGGATCAGCCAGAGCATCGCGAGCCGTGTCAGGGCCCAGACGGTCCAGACGGCCCAGATGGCGCGGGCGCGGGCGGTCCAGCAGCGGCGGGCGATCCGCGGGATACGAGCGAAGGCGTGGGCGGAAGCACGGTCGGAGCCGTGCGCGGACGGATGGAGAGGTGTACGGGCGGACGTGGGCTCGGGGGCGCCGGCCGTGCCGGTCGGACGGTTCGTCATCGACCGGCACATTAACCCGAATTGGCGCTGTTTCCGGTGTTATTTCTTCTTGCCGGTGAACTCCTCGTACGCCGCGACGACCTCCGCCGCCGGACCGTCCATCCGCAGCGTCCCCGACTCCAGCCAGAGCGCCCGGTCGCAGGTCTCGGTGATCGTCTTGTTGCTGTGGCTGACGAGGAAGACCGTGCCCGCCTCCTTGCGGAGTTCGGCGATGCGCTGCTGGCTGCGGCGCTGGAATTTGGCGTCGCCGGTGGAGAGCGCCTCGTCGATCAGCAGGACCTCATGGCTCTTGGCGGCGGCGATCGAGAAGCGCAGCCGGGCGCCCATGCCCGAGGAGTAGGTCCGCATCGGCAGCGAGATGAAGTCGCCCTTCTCGTTGATCCCGGAGAACTCCACGATGTCGTCGTAGCGCTCCCGTACCTGCTCGCGCGACATGCCCATCGCCAGCCCGCCGAGGATCACATTGCGCTCGCCCGTCAGATCGCTCATCAGCGCCGCGTTGACGCCGAGGAGCGAGGGCTGGCCCCGGGTGAAGATTCTGCCCTTCGTCGGCGGCAGCAGCCCGGCTACGGCCTTGAGCAGTGTCGACTTGCCCGATCCGTTGGAGCCGATCAGACCGATCGCCTCGCCCTTGTACGCGGCGAAGCTGACACCTCGTACGGCATGCACCTGGCGCGCGCCGGGCGTGCTCCGGCGCGAGACGATCCGGCTCAGGGCGGAGGTGGCGCTGCCCCGGCCGCCCCGGGTGCCATGGACCGTATAGCTGATGTGGACACCGTCGGCGACGACGGTGGGAACAGGCCCGGTGACGGTGGGCTCGGTGACGGCGGGGATGTGTTCAGCCACGTCCGTACTCCTCCTCGGCCTTCCAGAAGAACAGGAATCCGCCGATCCCGGCGAGCAGGGCCCAGCCGAGGGCCACGGCCCAGATGTGCGGCGGCAGCCGGTCGGCGGTGAAGCTGTCGATGAGCGCGAAGCGCATCAGATCGATATAGACGGCGGCCGGATTGCACTCCAGGGCCACCGTGACCCAGTGCGGCACCCGGTCGCCGCCGGCCACCTTGTCGACGCTCCACATCACACCCGACGCGTACATCCAGGTGCGCAGGACGAACGGCATGAGCTGGGCGATGTCCGGAGTCCTGGCCGCCAGCCGCGCCACGGCCATCGAGATCCCGGTGTTGAAGAGCGACTGGAGCACCAGGACCGCAGGCACCAGCAGCCAGCTCGGCCTCGGGTACTGGCCGAAGCAGACCAGGATCACCGTGAGCGCGCCCATGGAGAAGAGCAACTGCTGGAGCTGCTGGAGGGCGAGCGCGATCGGCAGGGCGGCGCGCGGGAAGTGCAGGGCCCGTACGAGACCGAGATTGCCGGAGATCGCGCGGGTGCCCGCCATGATCGAGCTGGAGGTGAAGGTCCAGATGAAGACGCCCGTGACCAGGAACGGAACGAAGTCCGGCACACCGTCCTTGGTGCCGAGCAGCACACCGAAGATGAAGTAGTAGACCGCCGCGTTGAGCAGCGGAGTCATGATCTGCCAGCTCTGGCCCAGCTTTGCCTGGCTGTACTGCGCGGTCAGCCGGGCGGTGGCGAAGGCGGCGATGAAGTGCCGCCGTGACCAGAGCCCGCGGAGATACTCGGGCAGCGTCGGCCGGGCGCCGCTCACGGTCAGCCCGTGGCGGCGGGCGAGGGCGGTGAGGTCGGTCTCGGTGCCGGTCACGGTGCCGGTCCCGGCATTGAGCCTGGTTTGCGTGCGAGGTGGAGGCGCGGAGTCCGGAGTCCGGTTCGGGTCCTGGACCGGTTCGGCTGGTGCGGTCGGTGTGATCGGCTGGCTCACGGAGGTCGGCTTTCGACGTCGGCTGGGACGGCGCTACAGCGCTGAGGGAGGCGCTCGGAGAGAGCTGAGACCGAGCTGCGACGGAACGAGTCCGTATCGTCGTGACGCCCAAGGTAGGACGGAGTACGTCGCGACGCAACCGTGTCGTCGTGACGCCGTGGTGACGCTATGCTCGGTGTCCATGACCACGGACCCCCGCACCTCACGCCGTGTCCCCGCGGGAGCCGCCGTGCTCCGGGAGGATGTGACCGACGCCATCCGCGCCGCCGTCTTCGAGGAGCTGGCCGCCGTCGGCTTCGCCCGGATGTCCATCGAGGGCATCGCGCGCCGGGCCGGTGTCGGCAAGACCGCCGTCTACCGCCGCTGGAAGTCGAAGCTCGCGCTCGTCCTCGATCTGGTCTCCGCCTTCGCGGCGCAAGGACTGCCCGCTCCCGCGACCGGTTCTCTCTACGGCGATGTGCGCGCCCTGCTGGAAGTGGCCTCCCACGCCCTGCGCCATCCGGTCGCCTCGCAGGTCATCCCGGATCTGCTGGTGGAGGCGGCCCGCCATCCCGAGATCGCCGACGCGATCAAGACGGCGCTGCTGGACGGACAGCGTGGTATCGCCGCGGTGATCGTCCGCGAGGCCGTCGAGCGCGGAGAACTGTCCGAGGGCGCGGACGCCGACCGGGCCCTCGATCTGATCGTCGGACCGCTCTACTGGCGGCTGGTGGTGGTCCGTGGTGATCTGCCCAAGGGATATCTGGACGATCTGGCGGCCTCGGCGGTGGCGGCGGTCCGGCACGGCTGAGGCGCCGCACGGCTGAGGCGCCGGGACGTGCTCGTATGTGCTGTGGCGCCGTGCGCCCTATACGCGCCCGGGCAACAGCGCCGGAGTGCGTTCCTCCGGAGGCAGCGGCACCGGCAGCCCCGCCGGCTCGCCGAGGAAGACATGCCGTACGACACGCTCCGCCGCGCGCCCGTCGTCGTACGGGCAGAAGCGCGCCCGGAACGCGGTCCGCACCTGGGCGGAGCGGGAGCCGTGCCAGTGGCCGGAGGTGAAGATGTCGATCAGCTCGTCCTCGTCGCGCGCGACCACGCCCGGCGGAAAGACCAGCGGATCGACATACAGACCGCGGGCCGCCTCGAACGCCTCGCGGTCGTCGCAGTGAAGGACGATCGGCCGGTCGAGAACGGCGTAGGCGCACATGAGCGACGAGTGGTCGGTGAGCAGGACGTCGGAGGCGAGACAGAGAGTCTCGACCGACGGATGGTCCGACACATCGAGGATCCTGGGATGCGGCGCGTGCGGGAGAGGCGCGCCGTACGCGGGATGGGCGCGGGCCAGCAGGACATGGCGCGGTCCCAGCGACCGCACCACCCGCTCCAGATCGAGCGCCGTGCGCTGGCTGTACCGGTAGTCGCGGTATGCCGGCGCGTACAGGACGGCGGTGAAGCCCTCCGGGATGCCCAGCGTTTCGCGCAGCCGGGCGACATCGGACGCCGTGGCCCGGTGGAAGACATCGGTGCGCGGACTGCCGTACTCCAGCGTGGTGGCCGTGGACGGCCGGGTCCGTTCGTGGATCAGGGTGGAGTGGCGGTTGGCCGAGAGCGAGTAGTCCCAGCGGGCGGCGTCGGCGAGCAGGAGCCCGAAGTCCGTGTCACGCGCCGCCGCCGGGCGGTCCAGCAGATCGAGCCCGGTCGACGCGAGAGGTGTTCCCCGGTGCGTCTGAAGCAGGATCTGGCCTCGCCGTTTGATCAGCCGGGCATCGAAGCCGCTGTCGCCGACGAGATAGCGGGAGCGGGCGAGCGCCGTCCAGTGGGCGAAGCTGCCGGGACGCAGCCGACGGGTACCGGTCGGGACGGTGTGCTGGTGTACGGGATCGGCGATCCAGGCGGTACGGATGTGCGGCGCCAGCTCCCGCACCGTCTCCTCGATGGCGGCGGGATCGCCCGTGTAACCGCCGTAACCGCTGCGGCTGTTGGGGCCGCCTCGGCTGCCGCGCACGCCCGGCGCGTACGCCGTGAAGACCGCGCGGTCCGCACGGAGCGGAAGCCGTCGCTGGATGCCGTAGTGGAGCCGTAGCGCGACGACTCGTACGGTACGGAACAGTCCGGCGGCGGCCCGGCCGAGGCGCCGGCGCAGCCGGTCCGCGACCCGAAGCATCCGGTATGTACGGTGTGCGCCGAGCCGCAACAGCAGATGTTCCATGCGCCGGTCGGCGCCCGGCACGCGGTAGCGACGGTGGTGAGCGCGGGCGCGCCGGAAGAACTCGGCCCGGTCGCCGTGCTTCCACGCACCACCCGTCCATGCGCCGTGCTTCCACGCGCCGTCCGTCGCCGCGCCGTTCATCGCCGCGAGATGCCCGAACGCGTCGAGCATCCGCCGGTGGAGCACCGGCCGCCAGCGGGCCAGTTCGCGCCGCGTGTCGACCAGGGCGAAGAGCCGGTCGTACGGCTCGAAGAGATCCAACTGCCCGCGCCCATCAGGCAAGACGTCCGGAGAGACACCCGGGAAGAGGCACTGCCCGGGAATCCGGTACGGCTCACGCTCACGCACACAGACCCGGTCCAGCGTGACGATCGATGCGGCCGTCATCAGCGCCGTACAGATCCACGCGGTGTCGCCGTGGCTTGCGGAAGGCCCGGAGGGAGAGGCGAAACCTTCCCGCACGAGGAACTCCCGTCGGCAGGCCAAGTGCGAGCCCGCGAGCTCCCAGGTCAGCAGAGCGGGCCGGTCGGTCAGCCGGAAAGGCGCGGGCCCTTCCTCGGTGAGCGGAGAGTCCTGGCCCTGAGGCCGGCCCTGAGGCCGGGCGGGCCGGGCGGTGTCGCGTACGGTCTCGCCCGACCAGCGCGTACGGACATGGCCGTACACCAGGACGTCCGGGCCGTCCGTCTCCTTGAGCCGGTCCGCGATCGACCGGAGCGCGTCGGGTACGAGCGTGTCCGTACCGTCGAGAAAGATCACATAATCGCCGGTGGCGCGGGCGAGCCCGGCGCGACGGGCAGGGCCCGCGCCCGAGTGCTCGGGCAGCCGGACCGTGATGATCCGGTCGTCCCGGGCGGCGCTCTCGCCGATGAGCGTGCCGCAGGCGTCGGGCGAGCGGTCGTCCACCGCGATGAGTTCGAGATCGTCGTAGGACTGGGTCAGTACCGACTCCAGACACTCCCTCAGATACGCCTGGACCATGTACGCGGACACGATGACACTGAACCGGGGCATGGTCCGGGAACGGCCGACAGGGTGACGGGGTTACGCCGGACGGGGCATACGGGCGAATCGCTGAACGCGTGTGCCGCGTCGCGCGCGGTGCTGGACGGAGGGTGCTGGACGGAGTCGGGGAGAGCCGGTCGTCCCGTGACCGGCCCTCCCCGGGCTTCTCCGTACGGCGACCGATGCCTGAGGCCGTCTACGGACATACAGCGACGGCTACTTGACGGCTCCCGCCATCACGCCCGTTACGAACTGCCGCTGGAACGCGAAGAACACGACCAGCGGAATCACCATCGAGACAAAGGCGCCGGGCGCCAGCACATCGATGTTGTTGCCGAACTGCCGTACCTGCTGCTGGAGCGCGACCGTGATCGGCGGGCTGTCCGAGTCCGCGAAGATCAGCGCGACCAGCATGTCGTTCCAGACCCAGAGGAACTGGAAGATGCCGAGCGAGGCGATCGCGGGACCGCCGAGCGGCATCACGACCCGGGTGAACAGCCGTATCTCGCCCGCTCCGTCGAGCCGGGCCGCCTCCAGCAGCTCCTTCGGGATCTCCGCGAAGAAGTTCCGCAGCAGGAAGATCGCGAAGGGAAGGCCGAAGGAGACATGGAAGATGACCACGCCGAAGGTCGTCTCGAAGATGCCGATGGCGCCGAACAGCTTCGAGACCGGCACCAGCGCGACCTGCACCGGAACCACCAGCAGTCCCACGACCACCAGGAACCACCAGTCGCGGCCCGGGAAGTCCAGCCAGGCGAAGGCGTATCCGGCCAGCGAGCCGATCACCACGACCAGGACGGTCGAAGGGACGGTGATCAGGATCGTGGAGAACAGCGAGTTGGTGATCGTGTCGTTGTCGAGGAGCCGCGAGTAGTTCTCGGTGGTGAGCTGCGCGGGCGCGGTGAAGACCTGCCACCAGCCGCTTCCGGCGATGTCCGCGGAGTCGCGCAGCGAGGAGAGCAGCAGTCCGATCGTCGGCATCAGCCAGAACAGGCCGACCAGGATCAGAAAGACCCGCATCGCGCCGCCGCCCGCCCGGGCCGCGATCCGGCCGGCGAGAGGCTGCCGCGCCTTGACCGTCTCATTGTTCGTGGTCATCGGCGCGTCTCCTTTCGCATCCGCCGCACATTGAAGAGCATCACCGGGATCACCAGCAGGAGCAGCAGTACGGCGATGGCGCTGCCGACGCCGAGATCCGCGTCCGTGCCGAACGACGAGCGGTAGAGCTGGAGCGCCAGTACGTTCGCGTCGTCCTGGGACGAGCCCGGCGCGATGATGAAGACCAGGTCGAAGATCTTCAGCACATTGATCATCAGCGTGACCATGACGACCGCGAGAACCGGTGCCAGCAGCGGCACGGTGATCCGGCGGAAGACCTGCCACTCGTTGGCGCCGTCCACCCGGGCGGCCTCCATGAGCTCCCTGGGCACGCTCGCCAGTCCCGCCGCGATCAGCACCATCGCGAATCCGGCCCACATCCACAGATAGCTGCCGATGATGGCCGGGGTGACCAGCGAGGGACCGAGCCAGTCCACGCCGTTGTACGGCTCCCTGAAGTTGGCCTCGGGCAGTCTGAGCTGAGCTCCGTCGGCCGCCGCGGGCAGGCTGAACGTACCGTCCGCGCCGGCCTTCGCCGAGGCCACGACCTTGCCGTCCTTGACGGCCTCCACCTGGATGCCCTTGAGGCCGAGTTCCTGGGCGTCGATGACATTGGGTCTGCCGCCGCCGCCCCGGGTGAAGTCCAGCCAGACGGTACCGGTGACCTGGCCGTCCCGCGCTGTCGCCGCCTTGGCGGGCACCGCGTCGGAGGGCATCTTCGCCGGTGCCACACCCACCAGCGGCAGCTGGACCACGCTGCCCGCGCTCACCGGCTCCTTGGTGATGAACGCGCCGCCGCCCGCCGACTCCAGCGGATGGACCGGCAGAGGATGGGCGTTGGGGAAGCCCGCCGACTCGTTGAACGTGTCGTGCACGCCCACCCAGACCGCGTTCGCGACACCGCGGTCCGGATCCTGCTCGTACACCAGCCGGAAGATGATGCCCGCCGCGAGCATCGAGATCGCCATCGGCATGAAGACGATCAGCTTGAACGCCGTGCCCCAGCGCACGCGTTCGGTCAGTACGGCGAAGATCAGCCCGAGAGCCGTGGCGACGGTGGGCGCCACCACCACCCAGATCGCGTTGTTCTGGACCGCGGTCAGGATGGTGTCGTCGGTGAATATCTCCACATAGTTGTCGAGCCCGGCGAAGTTGTCGCCGGACTTGTCGAAGAAGGACCGGTAGACCGAGAACCCGATGGGGTAGACCACGAGCGCGCCCAGCAGCACCAGCGCGGGCAGCAGAAAGCCGGCCGCGACGAGTTTACGTGTGCCTGTCACGCTCTTGCGTTTACGTGTGCCGGGGGGCACCTGCACGGTGCCCCCCGTCGCCGCCGACGTCATCGCGTCAGCTCTGGTACGCCTTGGCCGCGTCCGACTCCAGCTTCCGCTGGGCCCCCGCGACGTCCTTCGGGTTCTTCAGGAAGTCCTGGAGGGCCTTCCACTCACCCTTGCCGGGCGTACCGCCGAACGACTGCGGCATCTGGTCCGACATGTCGAAGCGGACGTCGTCGCCCGCGGCGATCAGCGCCTTGGCGATGTCGCGCTGGACGTCGTTCGGATACGAGGCCGTGTCCAGGGACTTGTTCGGCGAGACGAAGCCGCCCGACTCCGCCCAGATCTTCGCGGCGTCCGTCGAGGCCAGGAAGGTCAGCAGCGCCTGCGCGCCTTTGCTGTCCTTGAGCGCCACGGCCGCGTCGCCGCCGGTCACCACCGGTGCGTCGGGACCGACCGCCGGGAACGGGAAGACCTTGGCGTCCGTACCGATCTTGGCCTCGGTCTCGGCGATGTTGATGCCGACGAAGTCGCCCTCGAAGACCATCGCGGCCTTGGGCTGGTCGCCGCCGGTGAAGGTCTGGGTGACGGAGGCCGGGAACTCGGTCTGGAGCGCGCCGTCCGCGCCGCCCGCGATCAGGGCCGGCTTGCCGAAGAGCTGGCCGAGCGTGGTCAGCGCGTCCCGTACGGAGCCGTCGGTCCACGGGATCTTGTGCTGGGCGAGCTGGTCGTACTTCTCCGGGCCCGCCTGGGAGAGATAGATGTTCTCGAACCAGTCGGTGAGCGTCCAGCCGTCGGCACCGCCGACCGAGACCGGAGTGACACCGGAGGCGGAGATCGTCTCGGCCGTGGACAGGAATTCGGGCCAGGTCTTGGGCACCGTCGCGCCCGCGTTCTCGAACGCGGCGTTGTTGTACCAGACCAGCGACTTGTTGGCGGCCTTGAAGTAGACGCCGTACTGCTCGCCGTCCACCGCGCCGAGGTCCTGCCAGACCTTGCTGTAGTTCTTGGTGAGCTGGGCCTTGGCCTCGGCGCCGGCCGGCTTGGCCCACTTCTTCTCCACGGCCTGCTGGATCGCGCCGACCTGAGGCAGCATCGCCACGTCCGGAGGGCTGCCACCGGCGATCTTCGTACCGAGGAAGTTGACGATCGGGTCCTGCGCGGGCACGAAGGTGACCTTCGCGCCGGTGCGCTTCTCGAACTCCGTCAGAACCTTGGTGAAGTTCTCCTGCTCGGGCCCCGTCCAGACAGCCGCCACCTGGATGGTCTCGCCGTCGAGCTTGGGCAGTTGGACGCTTGCCGCGGCGGGCTTCTTGCTCGTGCCGCCGTCCGAGCCCTTGTCGTCGCCCGAATCGCCGCTGCAGCCGCTGAGGGCTACGGCACCGACCGCGACGATCGCCACCGCCGCCCTGCGGCTGTTCCAGCCGCCTCTGCCCGTGCCGAGTGCCTTGCGTGCCCTACGAGTTGTGCCCATCACTGCCCCGTCTCTGTCCTGGTGCGTACGGATCTACGCGTGTGGAACGGCGAAGCGGCCGTGACGTTGGCGGCGCTGCACTCGTCCCGTGCGCACAGTCCTACGCGCGGTGACCTGGCGCCGCAATACCGCTGTCGGTGCCAACTCGATGATCGTGATGGGCTCGTGACGTCGGGCGACGTAAAACGACGGACGTAAAGGGATCTTCAGGGTTTCCCGGGTGAGCCGGGGACGGTCATGGGTGAATTGGGGACGGTTATGGGTGAGCCGGGGTCAGTGGGGCGACAGGGACGGCGTCGACCGAGCGCGCGGCCCGGTCGAGCGCGCTGGCGAGCAGCGCGAGATCCGTCGGTCCGTTGCCCAGCTCCCTGACCGGCCTGCGGGCCGGTGGATCACCCATCCGCTCCCACTCGACCAGCAACACCGTGGGCCTGAGCGTCGCCGTGCGCGGAATACGTCCGGTGACCCGGCCGCCCTGGAACGGGGTGACCCGGCCGTCCGGATGCCCGAGCCGGCCACGGCCCGGCGCCGGATCGTCGGGCGAGGGCGCGACGGGCGGCGCGTCCAGCACGACGCGCAGCCGCGCGCCCTGCGCCAGTTCCGTGTCGACCGTGCGCTCGGGACGCGCCGAGGCCGCCACGAGATGTACTCCGAGCCGCTCGCCGTCCCTGGCCACGGCCTCCAGGGCTCGTACGACGGAACCGGCCGCCGGCCTTCCCGGGCTGCCGAGCGCGGGCGCGACCAGGGCGTCGAAGTCGTCGACGAGCACGACGAGCCTGGGCAGCGGAGGCAGCGGCGCGGGCCGCTGTCCGGGAGCCGAACGGCCCATGGTGGTACGGAGTCTGAGCGTGCCCCGGGCGGGAGACTCCGGCTCGCCACGACCGTCGCCACGCGGCCCGTCGCCGCGCTGTCCGGCGCCATGAGTCCCGTCCGGGCGTGAACCGTCCGGGCGCGCGCCGTCCGGCTGCTGTTCGGGCTGGTCGGCGCGTGGTTCGCCGCGCCGTACGGTCCGTTGCTCGGCGGCGCTCGGCGCGCGCTGTCCGATCAGCCGCTCCGACACCTCGCGCGCGTCCTGCTCGCCGTGCCACTCGGCGAAGTGCGCGGAGCCCAGCAGCTCGGCCCGCCGCTTCAGCTCGGCGCCCAGCGCCTGGGCGAACTCCCGCATCCTGACCGGGTCGGAGGCGACGAGATGCTCGGTCACATGCGGCAGTTCCGTACAGACCGAGAGCCCTTCGCCGCGCTCACCGCCGGCGCCGTCGACCAGCAGCAGTCCCAGCCGGTCGGGCCGGGCCGCCGCCGCCAGCGAGGCGGCGACGGAGCGCAGCAGTTCCGTACGGCCGCTGCCGGCCGGGCCCTCGATCAGCAGATGCGGGCCCTCCTCCGTGAGATCCACGCTCAGCGGGCCGCGCGGCCCGGCGCCGAGGACCGCCGTGCAGTCGCCTGTACGGTCCGCCGCGGACGCCCAACGGGCCATCAGGGACGCGGGAGTGGCACGCGCGAGGCCCAACTCGTCGAGCAGCCGGGCCGATCGTGGCAGCGCGGCCGTGGGACGGCCGCGGCCGCC
>NZ_FMDK01001050.1 GCF_900091995.1 Streptomyces sp. MnatMP-M17 | reverse complement strand
CGGAGCGGCACCATCGGTCCGATGGTGCCGCTCCGCCCGCTCACCGAGGCGCTGATGCCGCTGTCCCGGGGCGGTGAGCCGCTGGACGAGGCGGCGCTCGGCCCGTACCGGGCGGTGCTCGGCCGGCTCATCCCGGACTGGCGCGGCGATGCCCAGCCGGACCAGAGCTCGATGGTGGTACTCGGCGAGGCGGTGCTGCGGCTGCTCGTCGCCGTCGGCCGGGACAGCGGCAGCGTGCTGATCCTGGAGGATCTCCATGACGCCGACACCGAGACGCTGGCCGTCGTGGAGTATCTGATCGACAATCTGGAGCAGTTGCCGGTCGTGCTGCTGGCCACCGTCCGGGCCGAGCCGAGTGACGCGCTGGGGCTCGCCAACTCGGCGGAGCGGCGCGGGACCGGGACCTTACTCCGGCTGCCGCCGCTGTCCAGACCCGATGTCACCCGGCTGATCGCCTCCTGCCTGGACACCACTCCCGAGCATGTGCCCGCCGATGTAATGGAGTTGGTCTGGCGGGACAGCGCGGGCAATCCCTTTCTCGTCGAGGAGCTGCTCCAAGGGATCATCGGCGACGGCTCACTGGTACGGGACGGCGACGACTGGCGGCTGACCGGCGATCTGCGCCGTACGGTGCCGAGCGCCCTGGTCCAGGGCGTCATCCACCGTACGGACCGGCTGGGCACCGAGGGCCGGATGCTGATGTCCGCCGCGGCCGTACTGGGCCGGCGGTTCCCGCTCTCGGTGCTCCAGCGGATGACCGGCACCGACGACCGGAGTCTGCTCAGCCATCTCCACGCGGGCGTGGCCGCGCAGTTGGTCGTACCGGACGAGCCCGCGCCCGACTGGTACGCGTTCCGCCATCCGCTGACCGCCGAGGCTCTGCTGACGCAGCTCACGCCCACCGCCCGGGCCGGTCTCTGCGAACGCGCGGCGGACGCGGTCGAGACGCTGCACCCGGGCCTTGAGGGCGACTGGTGCCCGCTGGTCGCGTCGCTGCGCTCGGACGCCGGCGACGCACTGCGGGCAGGGCGGCTCTTCGCCGAGGCGGGACGCCGCGCGCTCGCGGACGGCG
>NZ_FMDK01000061.1 GCF_900091995.1 Streptomyces sp. MnatMP-M17 | reverse complement strand
GCCGACGGCCACGGCCAGCCCCGACAGCACACTGCCGAGGCGGCCGTGGCCGTCCGTCCCACGTCCCGCTTCCGTAGGCGCCGCCTGCCCAGGCGACCCCGTACGTCCTGCTTCCGTACGTCCCGTTCCGCTCATCCCAGCACTTCCCCCACTCCGGAGAATGACCGCTCCGGGAACGATCCTCGGAGACCGGCGATCCGGGACGGCACCCTACCCGGCGGTACCGCCGGCGGTCAGCCTCCTCCTGCGCCAGAGCACAAGAGGCACCGCACCGGCCAGACCCAGCGCCCCGGGAGCCACCGCCGCGGCCGCCGCCACATGGGTGCCGAGCCCGGACTGGTCGAAGGTGTCGGGCACCGGCAGGAACGACCAGCGGTTGACCGGCCAGGCGACGACAAAGGCGCGGCCGACCACCTCGTCCGTGGAGACCGTGCCGCGGCCGGGCAGCTCCTGGTGGTAGCGCGAGTCCAGCGAGTTCTGCCGGTGGTCGCCCATCACCCAGATCCGGCCCTCGGGAACCTTGATCGGCCCGAACGGCTCGTCGTCACAAGGAGTGTTGCCGGGGTAGATGTACCCCTCCTCGTTCAGCGGGTGCCCATTGACCTTGACCTTGCCGCCCTTCTCACACGCCACCGTGTCGCCGCCGACCGCGATGACCCGCTTGATCAGGTCCTTCTCCTCGGCGGACGGCATCAGCCCGATAAAGCTCAGGAACTTCTGCACCACGTTCGGATCGGGCGTGGGGGTGCCCTCCAGCCAGCCGCCCGGATCGTGGAAGACCACGACCTCACCGCGGTCGGGCTCGGAGCCGAACCAGGGAGTGAGCTTGTCCACCAGGACGCGGTCACCGCGCTGGAGGGTGTCCTGCATCGAGTCCGACGGAATCGAGAACGCCTGCACCAGGAAGGTCTTGATCAGAAGCGCCAGCAGCAGCGCGATACCGATCAGCAGAGGCAGTTCCTTCCAGAAGGAACGCTGCTTCCGCAGGTCGGTGGATTCACCGTCCTCGGCTCCGGATCCATCGCCGTCCAGGACGTCCTGGCTGTCGTTCCGGCTGTCGTTCCGGCTGTCGTTCCGCTGTTCCGTCGCGTCCGTCACAATCTCGGGCGACTCGGCGAGCTGCTCGCGTCCCTCCTCGGGACCATCGTGTCCGGATCGTGCGCCGACCGCCACATCCCCCACATCCACTCCTCACTCCGTGCGGGTGCTCCGCGCGATTACGCGGTGCCATCGCCTGCCGCCGATACGGGACAGGCCCACCACTCCCATAACGAGCGGGAGTTCCGCAGGGCTCGGGAGCCGGATCAATCCGTTGAGATCCTGGGAGGACACACTATTCGACGCGCCCCGGGCCGTCGTCGGCGCGGCTCGCGCGTCAGAGGCCGAAGCATCCGGCACGGAGGCGTCCGAGGCCGAAGCATCCGGCACCGAGGCATCCGGAGTCGAAGCGTCCGGAGTCGAAGCGTCCGGCACCGAAGCGTACGTCGCCCGCTCCTCCAGCCCGCGCCAGTGGTCGAACGGCCAGGCGATGACGACGGCCCGGCCCACGACCTCGTCCTCCGAGACCGTGCCGCGGAACTCCTCGTCGAGATGGAAGCGCGAGTCGGCCGAGTTGGACCGGTGGTCGCCCATCACAAAGATGCGCCCCGCCGGCACCTTGACCTCGAAGGTCAGCTCCGAGGGCACATTGCCCGGATGCAGATACGGCTCGTCCAGAGGCACTCCGTTGACGGAGACCTTCCCGTCCTCGCCGCAGCACTTGACGGTGTCGCCGCCGACCGCCACGACCCGCTTGATCAGATCCTGCTCGTCGGCGGACGGCAGCAGTCCGATGAAGGTCAGCGCCTGTTTGATCTGCTTGACGACGACCGGCGAATCGTCCGGCGGCGGCTTCTCGTCCTGGAGCCAGCCGCCGGGATCCTTGAAGACCACGACATCGCCGCGCTCGGGCCTGGAGCCGAACCACGGTGTGAGTTTGTCCACCAGCACGCGGTCACTGATCCTGATCGTCTGTTCCATGGATCCCGACGGGATCACAAAGGCCTGCACCAGGAAGGTCTTGAGAACGAGCGCGATCAGCAGCGCCACGGTGATCAGGATCGGTATCTCGGCGACTGCGGACCTGCGGCGCCGCCGCTTGACCCTTCGGGCGAGTTTGCGCCGCTCGGCGCGGCCCGGCAGCGCCCGGCCCGTGGTGGGCCGTGAGCCGGTCGGGAGCCTGGTGTCGGCGCCATGGGCCGCGGGCCGTCCGCGCTTACCCATGGGCCCCGTCCGGGCTCCGTACGTCCCTGAAGGCGCCGGTCGGCTCCAGCCCGGACCAGCGCACCGGCGGCCAGCCGATCCAGTCCGCCCGGCCGATGACCTTGCCGACGGGCACCATGCCGCCGCCCGGCTCGCCGAGATGGTCCCGGGAGTCGCGCGAATTGCTGCGGTGGTCGCCCATGACCCACAGAGTGCCCTGCGGTACGACGATGTCGAAGGGAACCCGGGAGGGCGCGTCCCCGAAGTGGAGATACCGCTCGTCCACCGCCCGGCCGTTCACCTCGACCCTGCCCCCTTTGTCGCAGCAGACCACCCGGTCGCCTCCGACGCCGATCACACGCTTGACGAAATCGGTCTCGGCGGGCTCGGCGAGCCCCAGAGCCGCGGCGGCCCCGTGCAGCAGTCCGGTGACGGGATTCTCCCGCGGCGGCTGCTGGACGAAGGATCCGGTGCCGTCGAAGACGACCACATCGCCGCGCTCCGGCTCGGCATCGAAACGGTACGCCAACTTGTTGACCAGCACCCGGTCCCCCACCTGGAGGGTGGGCTCCATCGAGCCACTGGGAATCCGGAAGGGCTGCGCCACGAAAGCGCTGAAGAGCAGTACGGCGACGGCGCATCCGACACCGAGCAGTCCCGCTCTGCCCAGGGAGAGCCTGCCCAAGGAGAGCCTGCCGGGAGAAAACCCCGGGACCCGTCGCGCCGGGGCCGTGGAGAGATGTCCGGCTGAACGCGCGGAGCGCGACCGCTCTTCCGTCCCCGTAGGGCTCGTCCCCGCAGGGAATCCGGAAGAGCGGTCGCGCTCCGTGTGCTCCGCTTCGGTGTCCATCGGGGCCAGAGCTTATCCGGCCCTCCTGTGCACCCGGGTGCGACGTGACGAACGCCGGCCCGGTCGGCGACTCAGTTGTCGCGCTTCTCCTTGATCTTGGCGGCCTTGCCGCGCAGCTCACGCAGGTAGTAGAGCTTGGCGCGACGGACGTCACCACGGCTCACGAGCTCGATCTTCTCGAAGATCGGGCTGTGGACCGGGAAGGTGCGCTCGACACCGACGGAGAAGGAGACCTTGCGGACCGTGAAGGTCTCGCGGACGCCCGAGCCCTGGCGGCGGATGACCACGCCCTTGAACTGCTGGATACGGGAGCGGTTGCCCTCGATGACCCGTACGTGCACGTTGACCGTGTCACCGGGACGGAAGGCGGGGAGGTCGCTGCGGAGCGACGAGGCGTCGACTGTGTCGAGCAGGCTGGACATGTGGATCTGCTTCCTCGCTGATGCCACAGGTCATCAGCGGATGTCGAGAGGAGAGTTCGGAGTGCCGTTCGCGTCGGGCGGGCGTCGTTCCCCCTGTGGCAGGGGCGCACACCGGACGTACGGCAGCGGCCTATTCTTCCATGTCATCCGGCCTGCGCCAAAATCGGCCGCCCGGCTCCGGCGACCAGCCCAGGATCGAGAGCGTCTCGCGGTCCTTCTTGTCGAAGGCCGCCGCGTCGCAGCGCTCGATCAGATCGGGCCGGTTGAGTGCCGTACGGCGGAACGCCTCGTCCCGGCGCCAGCGCGCGATCCTGCCGTGGTGGCCGCTCAGCAGTACGTCGGGAATCCCGCGCCCGCGCCACTCGGGCGGCTTGGTGTAGACGGGCCCTTCCAGCAGATTGGCCATCTGTCCGGGCGCGAAGGAGTCGTCGCGGTGCGACTCGGCGTTGCCGAGGACACCGGGCAGCAGCCGGGCGACGGCCTCGGTGATGACCAGTACGGCCGCCTCGCCGCCGGCCAGCACATAGTCGCCGATGGACACCTCGACAACCGGGATCCGGGTCGCGTACTCCTCCACGACCCGGCGGTCGATGCCCTCGTACCGCGCGGGCGCGAAGAGCAGCCAGGGCCGCTCGGACAGTTCGACGGCCACTTCCTGGGTGAAAGGGCGCCCGCTGGGCGTGGGGACGACCAGGACCGGTCCGTGCGCGCCCGTCTCGTAGCCGCTCGCCAGAATGTCGTCCAGGGCCTCACCCCAGGGCTCGGTCTTCATGACCATGCCAGGTCCGCCGCCGTAGGGAGTGTCATCGACGGTGTTGTGCCGGTCGTACGTCCACTCCCGCAGATCGTGCACATGGACATCGAGCCGGCCGCGCGCACGGGCCTTGCCGACCAGCGAGACGTTCAGCGGCTCCAGATACTCCGGGAAGATCGTGACGACATCGAGTCGCATCAGTGGTCATCCCCAACGGATTCACCCTGTCCGCCGGATTCACCCTGTCCGCCGGATTCACCCTGTCCGCCGGATTCACCTTGTCCGCCGGATTCATCCTGCCCGCCGGACTCGCTCCGTCCGCCGGCGACTTCCGCCCGGTCGTCGATCAGGCCGGGCGGCGGATCGATGACGGCCCGCTGCTCCTCCAGATCGATCTCCGTGACGATCTCCTCGACGAACGGGATCATCACCTCGCTGCCGTCGGGCCGTTCCACGATGAACAGGTCCTGCGAGGGCAGATGGGAGATCTCGGTGATCCTGCCGATCTCCGTGCCGTCGGCCAGGACGACATCCAGATCCATGAGCTGATGGTCGTAGAACTCGTCCGGGTCCTCGGGAAGTTCCTCCGGATCGACCTCGGCGATCAGCAGGACGTTACGGAGCGCCTCGGCGCCCGTACGGTCCCGTACGCCCTCGAAGCGCAGCAGCAGCCTGCCGCTGTGCACCCGGCCCGACTCGATCGTCAGCGGTCCGGCCGAGGCCGGGTCCGTGGCGAGTACGGCGCCGGGCCCGAGCCGCAGTTCCGGCTCGTCCGTACGCACCTCCACGGTGACGTCGCCCTTGATCCCATGGGCGCGGCCCACCCGCCCGACCACCAACTGCACTACAGGCACCTTCTATTCCGGCATGACGGCAATGAAATGACACGGCGATGGAAGCAGCGAAGGCCGGAGAAGGCGGTGGCCCTCCCCGGCCCGTGCCGGTGTTCCAGCTCTGTCAGCGAACCTGGTCCACATCGACAAGGTCGACACGGATGCCGCGGCCGCCGATGGCGCCCACAACGGTCCGCAGAGCACGTGCGGTGCGGCCGTTGCGGCCGATCACCTTGCCGAGGTCGTCCGGGTGGACCCGGACCTCCAGCACACGGCCACGGCGCAGGTTGCGCGAGGCAACCTGCACGTCGTCCGGATTGTCGACGATGCCCTTCACGAGGTGCTCGAGAGCCTCCTCGAGCATGCTCAGGCCTCGGTCGACTCGGCGGTGGCCGAGGACTCGGCTTCGTCGGCCTTCTTGTCGGACTTCTTGGCCTTCTGGGTGATGGCCTCGCCCTTGGGCTCGTCGCCGGCGTCCTTGGCGGCGGCCTCGAAGAGGGCGCGCTTGTCGGCCTTCGGCTCCGGCTGGAGCAGCGGCGCCGGGGCCGGGAGGCCCTTGTGCGCCTGCCAGTCACCGGTGAGCTTGAGGATCGCGAGAACCGGCTCGGTCGGCTGGGCGCCGACGGACAGCCAGTAACGCGCGCGATCCGAGTCGACCTCGATGCGCGACGGGTTCTGCACCGGGTGGTACAGACCGATCTCCTCGATGGCCCGGCCGTCACGGCGGGTGCGGGAGTCGGCGACGATGATGCGGTAGTGAGGCGAACGGATCTTGCCCAGACGCTTCAGCTTGATCTTGACTGCCACTGGAGTGGTGTCTCCTGGTCTTGACGTGGTTGGGCACAACGGGATGCCGCGTGGGGTTGCGGTACCCGATCCGCCCGATGGACGCGTCAGCCGGAGGAGAGAGGGGTCCTGTGCGACTGTCGAGTACAGCTGGCCATTCTGCCACACTTACACACCGCTACATGCCCCGGCGTCCGCGGCCCGCTGTCGCGCACCTGGCCCCGCACCGGGCCCCGCCGCGGGTCCCGCTCCGGCGCCGGTGATCAGCTCGCGGCTCCCACCGCTTCCGGGATACGGAAGGGCTTCCCGCAACCTCCGCAGACGATCGGCGCCTGGGCGAGGACCGAGGGAACGACCCGTACGTTCCGCCCGCAGTCGCAGACCGCCTTCACGCGGACTCCGCCGCCGGACGAGCCGTGCCGGGCGGCCGGACCGCGGAAGCTGCGCTTGGTGTCGGCGGCCGTCGCGACCGTGTGCGCCTTCAGCGCGCGCTGGAGGCGCTCGATGGTGGGCCGATATCGGCGCTTGGCCTCGGGGCTGAGCGAGACCAGCGAGAAACCGCTGCTGGGATGCGGCTCCTCGGGATGGTCGAGGCCCATCTCCTCGGCGATGGCCAGGAATCGGCGGTTGTGATAGCGGCCCGCGCGCGAGGTGTCGCGGACACCTCTGGCAGCGGCGATGCCATGGACCGCTTCATGAAGCAGTCGTTCGAAGGAGAGCTCGGCGCCGCAGGCGGACGAGGACTCTCCGATCAGGGACTCTGGCGCGGCAAGATCCGGCAGCTCGGGGTGGGACCTTTGAATGTCGGCCCACGCCTGCGCCAGCTCTGCGGCGAGAACAGGTGGTGTCGTGCTCACGTCGTGAACAACGAGCCTGGGCCCTCGCGGGTTCCATTACGGGGCATCCCAAATAATTTGCACGTACCCGTCAGTTGCCATTGATGCGTCCTGACGAGGGCGGGTGCGTCGATCTGCGGAGAAGCCTCACAGCTCGCCCCAAGGTGGTACGTAGCGCCGCGTACGCAGGGACGCGTAGACGATCTACGTCTGCCGGTCGTCTTCCCAGCTCACCGGGCGGGTGTGCGGCGGGCGGGAACGCCGGGCCGGGCGGCGCCGTGCGGGCGCCCTCGGTCGGTGGGCGTCAGTTGGCGCGGGCCACGACGGCGACAGTACCGGGAGTGCCGTCCGCCTCGGGCACCGCCCCGTCCCCGCTCCCGCCCTCGGTGACAAGCATCGTAGGGACACTCCGCGCTCGGCCGGCGCGGCCTCGCCGACGGTGCCCGGCGCCGCCCGGGCGTATCCGTACGGTCCGGTCATCATCGCGCGGCGGGCGGTGAACGGCACTGAGATCCAGCCATGTGCGCCGGGCGCACACCCGGTGCACTCACGCTTTGCCGACCACCCACTGGACGTGCGTGCGGATCGGGAGTTCCCTGGCATTCAGGGGGACCTCGACGGATTGGGGCGCTGCCCATGGCACCTACGCTCGGCCGGCACCGGCTTCCTCCAGGGCGCGCGGACACGCGCACGGTCGTGAGCACACGCGCCCGCGACTGGGCCGAGATCCAGGAGCGGATGCTGGTGCCGCTCTACGAGGCGGTGTACGAGCGGCTGGAGGTACGCGCCGGGACACGGGTGCTCGGCCTGGGCTGCGGCTCGGGGCTCGCGCTGCTGCTCGCCACCGCGCGAGGCGCGCGGGTGACCGGAGTAGACGCCGACCAGGAGCGGCTGGCGCTGGCGCATGAGCGGCTCCTCGTCGCCGACCGGGAGCGGGACGGCGAGGACCGGCCGACCGGCACCGGGACGGTCCTGCCCGCGGACCGGATCGCCGAAGCCGCCGCAGCCGCCGAGGCCGCCTCGGAGACCGGCCGGCCGCCGTACGACCTGATCACCGCCTTCCAGCCGATCGGAACGGTGGCGGGCGACGCGAAGGGACTGGCGCCCGCCCTCGACTCGGCGATACCGCTGGTGGAGCATGGCGCGCCGGTGGTACTGGCCGGCTGGGGACCGCCGGAGCGCTGTGCCACGTACGCCCTGTTGCGGGTCGCGGGCCGGCCGGCGGACCGGCTGCGCGAGGACGCCCGGCGTCCGGTGCGCCGGGACGATCTGGAGGATGTGGCGGCGCGGGCCGGGCTGGAACCGGACGGTTCGGGACGGGTGGCCTGTCCGTTCGGCTACGCGGACACGGAGAGCGCGGTGCGCGGGCTGCTGTCGACCGGAGTGTTCGACGAGGCGATCCGGGCGACGGACCGGCAGCAGGTGGAGAAGGAGATCAGCGAGGCGCTCCAGCCGCATCTGCGGCGCGACGGCACGGTGTGGATGCCGAATGTCTTCCGCTATCTGATCGCCCGTACGCCCTGAGCTGCGGCGATCCGGTCCGAGCACGCGTAGCACCGTTCCGGTACGGGAATCGGCCCGGCAATGAACCGGTGCGCGGCTCTTGATTGGGCCGGTGCGCGGCTCTTGTCAGTATCCAGAATCCTGTTTACTGTCTCTTCCGTGACCGGCTTCGACGAACGCTTTCTGACCCGTAACGGCCTCGCGGCCCGGCAGCTCGCCGTTCTGCTGCTGAACCACGAGCCGGACACCCGGCTGCCGCGTGTCCGCGACTTCGCCGTGGAGCTGGGCGTCGGAAACGGAACCGTCCAGGCCGCGCTCCAGCTTCTGGAGAGCGCCCAGGCCATCGAGACCACGGCCCGGGGCCATCTCGGCACCTTCCTCGTCCGCTCCGACCGCTCGATACTGTGGCGGCTCTCCGGGCTCGGCACCTTGCTGGCCGCGATGCCGCTGCCGTACTCCCGCCGTTACGAAGGGCTCGCCACCGGGCTGCGCTCGGCCTTCGAGCAGGCGGGCGCGCCCTTCGCGATCACCTTTATGCGCGGCGCCGGTGCCCGTACCACCGCGCTGCTCGAAGGCAAGGTCGATCTCGTGGTGCTCTCGCGCTTCGCCGCCGACCGGCTGATCGAGGAGCATCCGGTCGAGCTCGTCGCGGATCTCGGTCCCGCCACCTATGTGGGCGCGCATGGACTGCTGCTGCGGCACGGCACCACGCCCGAGACGCAAGGGCTGCGCGTCGCCGTCGACCATGCCTCCGAGGATCAGCGCATGCTCGCCGAGCGGGCGTTCGCCGGGCGCGCCGACATCAAGTGGGTCGAGGCCTCGTACATGCAGCTCCGCGAGCTGTTCGAGCACGATCTGGCCGACGCGACCGTCTGGAACCTGGACGAGGCACAGGGCCGGCTCGGCCCCGGAGTGGATGTCCTGCCGCTGGGCGACGAGGTCTCCCGCGAGCTGGCCCTGCGCAACTCCCGGGCGGCGATCATCGGCAGGACCGAGGGCGCGAAGGCTCTCGGTGCCGTACGGGACTCGCTCGATCTGTCCGTCGTCACCACGCTCCAGTCCGAGGTACTGAACGGTGAACGCGCACCCTCGTACTGACGGCCGCGACGGGACGGGCCGGCGCCCATCAGAAGATCTACGGGATACCGGGCGCGGCTCAAAATACAAAATCCTGGTTACTGCCTGATCGTTACCGGAAAAACCCGGAAAATGTACTCGACCACGGGCGGACGGCGCTCGGCGGGCCGCTGCGGCTGCCCGCCCTCGGATCGCTCGGGCTCGGGCTCGTCCGTCCGCACCGGGATCTGGCCCGGGACACGGCGCTCCCGGTTGCCGTCGGCCGGGCCGCGCTCGGCTATCCGGGCGCGGACACCTTCGCCGGGCACCAGACCATGATGGGCGCGGACTTCAGCCGGGTGACGGTGGCGCGGCTCGGCGAGCATCTGGACGAGGTCGCCTCGGCGCTCGAAGCCGCCGGACATCGGGTGGAGCGGCCGGCCGGGCACGGGCTGCTGCTTGTCGACGGCTCCGTACTGGTCCATGACAATCTGGAGGCCGATCCCGGCATCAACTGGAACGCGTCAGGCCGGCTGACGGATCTGCCCTTCGACCGGATCCTCGCCATCGCCCGTACCGTACGGACGGTGGCGCCCGTCGCCCGCGTGATCGCCGTCGGCGGCCACGCGGACGGTCCGCTCGGCGCGTACGTACGGGACGGAGACGGCGGTACGGTCGGTCTCGACACACCGGCCAGCGGCTTCTACCGCAACGGCGGGCTGGAGGTCCGGCATCTGGGCGCGGATCTCGACCACACCCGGCAACTGCCCGAACTGGCGGCCCGCGCGGGCATCCCGGTCACGCTGGTCGGCAAGGCGGCGGACATCCTCGTCTGCGGGACGGCGGTACGACGGCCGGCCGTCGGCACCGCGGATGTCCTCGCGTACACGCTGGAGTCGGTGCGCGCGCCGGGCGACGGGCTGGTCGTCGCCAATGTCCAGGAGACCGATCTCGCGGGGCATCAGCAGGACGCCGAGCGCTACGGCCGGATCCTGGAGCGGACCGACGCCGGACTGGCCGCGCTGATCGGGCTGCTGGACCGGCCGGGCGACCGGCTGATCGTGACCGGCGACCACGGCAACGACCCGACGATCGGCCATGCCCATCACACGCGTGAGTACGTACCTGTGCTGATGTACCGGCCGGGCACATCCGGGACCGAACTGCTCCCGGACGCGCCGACACTGGCGGACGTCGGCGCCATGGCGGCACAGTCGCTGGGCCTGGATACCACGGCCCTGGCGAACGGTGCCGTACGGACGGGAGCGCGCGTCGGCTCGTGAACCCTTCGTGAGCCCCGAGAAGCCCGGCCGCTCCGCCCAGCCGACCCGGTCAGCCCATGAACTTCTTGAACTCGTCGGGCAGTTCGAAGTTCTTGTCCTGATCTCCGGCCGGCAGCCCGAACGCGCCGCCCGGCTGCGCCGCGGCCTCCTCGCGCCGCGCCGCCGCGGCCTGCTCCTCGGCCTTCCGCTTCATCGGGTTGCCGGAGCGCTGCTTGCCCTTGGCCTGCTTCTGCTTCTTCTTCGCACGGCCGGGCCCGCCGCCCATCCCGGGCATGCCCGGCATCCCGGGCATCCCGCCGCCCTGCGCCATCCTCGACATCATCTTGCGGGCCTCGAAGAACCGCTCCACGAGGTTCTTCACCGCGCTGACCTCGACGCCGGAGCCCCGGGCGATACGGGCCCGGCGCGAGCCGTTGATGATGACCGGATCGATGCGCTCGCCGGGCGTCATCGACTTGATGATCGCGGCGGTACGGTCCACATCGCGCTCGTCGATGTTGTTGATCTGGTCCTTGATCTGTCCCATACCGGGCAGCATCCCGAGCAGCTTGCTGATGCTGCCCATCTTCCTGACCTGTTCCATCTGCGCCAGGAAGTCGTCCAGGGTGAAGTCCTTGCCGCCCTTGCTGCTCGCCAGCTTGGAGGCCATCTTCTCGGCTTCGGCCTGGCTGAACGTCTTCTCCGCCTGCTCGATCAGGGTGAGCAGATCACCCATGTCGAGGATGCGGGACGCCATACGGTCCGGGTGGAAGGCGTCGAAGTCCTCCAGCTTCTCGCCGTTGGACGCGAACATGATCTGCTTGCCGGTGACATGCGCGACGGAGAGGGCCGCGCCGCCCCGGGCGTCGCCGTCCAGCTTGGAGAGCACGACACCGTCGAAGCCGACGCCGTCGCGGAATGCCTCGGCGGTGTTGACCGCGTCCTGTCCGATCATCGCGTCGACCACGAAGAGCGTCTCGTCGGGGCTGACGGCGTCGCGGATGTCCGCGGCCTGCTTCATCATCTCCTGGTCGATACCGAGGCGGCCCGCGGTGTCGACGACGACGACGTCGTACTGCTTGGTCTTCGCGTAGTCGATGGAGTCCCTGGCGACCTTGACCGGATCGCCGACGCCGTTGCCCGGCTCCGGCGCGTACACCGCGACACCCGCGCGGTCGGCGACGACGGCGAGCTGGTTGACGGCGTTGGGACGCTGGAGGTCACAGGCGACGAGCAGCGGTGTGTGGCCCTGGCCCTTGAGCCAGAGGCCGAGCTTTCCGGCCAGTGTGGTCTTGCCCGCGCCCTGGAGACCCGCGAGCATGATCACGGTCGGCGGCTGCTTGGCGAAGCGCAGGACCCGGGTCTCACCGCCGAGGATGCCGACCAGTTCCTCGTTGACGATCTTGAGGATCTGCTGGCTCGGGTTGAGCGCCCGGGAGACCTCGGCGCCGCGGGCCCGCTCCTTGAGATTCGCGGTGAAGGCGCGGACGACGGGCAGCGCGACATCCGCTTCGAGGAGCGCGATACGGATCTCGCGCGCGGTGGCGTCGATGTCCGCCTCGGACAGCCGTCCCTTGCCGCGGAGGTTCTTGAACGTCGCTGAGAGGCGGTCGGAGAGAGTGTCGAACACGGTGGTCGCGGATCCTCAGGTCGGGAGCGGATGAGGGGGCCGTCCCCGCGCGGTGAAGGACAGACCGTCCCCCAGGGTATCCGGCCGCGTGCCGTGAGGTCTGCCCCGCGGCGGGCACGGCCGTACGGGTGGCACGCTCCACCGTACGGCCGGTGCCCCGGCGTCCGTCGTCCCCGGGCGACACCGGCGACACCACAAGCCCGGCGCCCGTTGTCCCGGGCGTCAGCTCAGGGCCGCCTCCAGGCCCTTCGCCAGGGCCACCGCGTCCGCCTCCGGCAGCGGCGAGCCGTCCGCGCGCGTGACATAGACCGTGTCCACCGCGTTCGCGCCCAGCGTCGAGACATGGGCGCTGCGCACCCGTACCGCCGCCTCCTCCAGGGCGTGCCCGATCCGGTGCAGCAGTCCCGGCGCGTCCTGGGCGCGGACCTCGATGACCGTCGCGAGCTGCGAGGCGGTCGGCGCGACCGTCACCCGTGGCGGCGGCGCCTGCACACCGCGGCGGCGCGGATAGGCCGCCTCGCGCTCGGCGAGTCTGGCGGGAATGTCCAGCGAGCCGTCCAGGGCCCGTACGAGATCGGCGCGGAGCCGGGCGGCCTGCGGGAGCGAGCCGTACTCGGCGGCGACGCGCCAGCTCAGCAGCAGCACCTCCGTGGTGCCGCCGGGCCCGGTGGTCCCGCCCAGCTCCGTGGGCAGTTCGATGGCGCGCAGATCGGCGGCCCGTACGGTGAGCCGGTGCAGGGCCAGCACTCCGGCCGCGGCGGGCAGGACGCCGGGCTGGTCGGGCAGGGCGATGAGCAGTTCGACGCCGACGGGCTCCGGTGTGCCGTCCTCCTCCTGCCTGGTCTCGGCCTGGGCGCGCAGCGAGAGCACCGGATCGCCGGTGCGCAGCGCCTCGACGGCCAGCCGTTCCTGTTCGGCGCTGGGCGCGGTGGGCTCGGGCTCGGCGGGCGCGTCGCCCGCGAGGACGGCGGCGACGCG
>NZ_FMDK01000194.1 GCF_900091995.1 Streptomyces sp. MnatMP-M17 | reverse complement strand
AGGGCACCCTCGGCCGGTGACGGCCCATCAGCGAGCCGCCGATCCCGGCGACCAGGGCCACGGCGACGGCGACGGCACCGAGCGCGCCCGGCCTGCCGAGCACGAGCAGGACCGTCGCCACCACCAGCGGCGCGGGCAGCAGCAGCCTTGTCCGGGCCGGTCCCAGCCGCTGCGGCCAGCCGCGTACGCCCAGAGCCAGATCGGAGTCGATGTCGGGCAGTACGTTTCCGAGATGCGCGCCGACGCCCACCAGCGCCGCCGCGGTGACGATCCACCAGGCCGGCCGGGGCTGCCCGGGCAGACCGAGCGTCACAAAGACGGGCAGCGCGGCGAAGCCGACCGCGTAGGGCAGCCAGGACAGGACGGTCGACTTGAGCCGGAGGTTGTACGTCCACGCCGCGGCCACTCCGACGAGATGCACCGCACCGGCGAGCCGCCCGTACGCGAGGGACAGCGGTACGCAGAGAGCCAGCGTGATCAGCGCGGCGGCTCCCACGGCCCGCGCGCTCACGGCCCCGCGTACCACGGGCTTGGCGCTCCGTCCGGCCGTGGTGTCGCGCGCCGCGTCGAGCGCGTCATTGCTCCAGCCGACCGACAACTGCCCGGTCAGCACGGCGGCGGCCACCAGCGCACATCCGGACGCGTCCTGCCCTGCGGCCACCGCGAGTCCGGTGATCAGCAGTGTCACCGCGGCCGTGGGCCCCGGGTGGCACGCGCCCAGCAGGGCGGCGGCCCGGCGTGACCACCGTCCCGGTGCGCCGCCGCGCGGCCCTCGGCCGATGCTTTCCGTCCGGCCGGAAAGGCCCGTACCGCCCGAAGGAGCCGTCCCACTCGACGGAGCCGTCCCGTCGGCCGCGTCCACCGCGTCGATAGCGTCCACGCGGTCATCGTAGGCAGGGCGCGGTAACCATACGAGTACGCCGACGTCCCACCCGTCCGGCGGCGGATCCGCGCGATACCGCTCTCGCGGGGCCGTACAGGCGACTTCGCGTGTGATGCGGCGGTGCGGGGGCAGGGATGGCTCGTCAGTCGCCCTCGACCGTCCCTCGACCTCGGACCGCAGATGACTCGCATCGCAGCCGTCCATGGAGCCCTGGCTCCGTATCAGCATTCCCAGCAGGACCTCACGGACATGGTCGCCAGGGCCTGTCTGCCCGGCACCGTCGACCGCCGGGTACTGGACCGGCTGCACAGCAGCGCACGCGTGCTCACGCGCCATACGGCCCTGCCTCTTGAGCAGTACGCGGAACTGAAGGACTTCGGCGAGGTCAATGACGCCTTCATCGCCACGGCCGTACCGCTGGGAGCCGAGGTCGTCGGCGGAGCGCTGGACGCGGCTGGTCTCTCCCCGCGCGATGTCGATCTGCTGATGTTCACCTCGGTGACCGGTATCGCCGCGCCGTCGGTGGACGCGCGTCTTGTGCAACGGCTCGGTCTGCGTCCCGATGTCAAACGAGTGCCGGTGTTCGGACTCGGCTGTGTGGCGGGCGCGGCGGGAGTCGCCCGGCTCCATGACTATCTGCTCGGACGGCCCGACGATGTGGCCGTCCTGCTCTCGGTCGAGCTGTGCTCGCTCACCTTCCAGCGAAACGATCCTTCGCCCGCCAATCTCGTGGCCTCCGGGCTCTTCGGGGACGGCGCGGCGGCCGTGGTCGCCTGCGGATCCCGGCGCCGCGCCGCCGGTCCCGTCGTCATCGGCACCCGCAGCCATCTCTATCCGGACACCGAGGAGGTGATGGGATGGGACATCACCGGTTCCGGCTTCCGTATCGTCCTGGACGCGAGCGTGCCCGATCTCGTACGCAAGAACCTCCCGGAAGAGGTCGACGGATTCCTGGCCGAGCACGGTCTGCGGCGTCAGGACATCACCGCGTGGGTGTGCCATCCGGGCGGGCCGAAGGTGCTGGAGGCCGTCGAGGAGGCACTCGAACTGCCCGACGGGGCGCTCGACATGACGTGGCGTTCACTGGCGGCCGTGGGAAACCTCTCCTCGTCGTCCGTGCTGCACGTGCTCCGTGACACGCTGGAGCAACGGCAGCCACCGCCCGGGACCGCGGGACTGATGCTCGCCATGGGGCCGGGATTCTGCTCCGAACTGGTGCTGCTCCGGTGGTAGCGCCGGACGGGCCGCCGCGACCGGCGGAGAGGGACGGGGAGAGATGATCTGGTACACCGTGCTGGTACTGGCCGTCGGTGCGGAGCGCGTCGCCGAACTGGTCGTCGCCCGCCGCAATATGCGCTGGAGTCTGGAGCGCGGCGCCGTCGAGCGGGGCCAGGGACACTATCCGCCGATGGTCGTCCTGCACACGGCCCTGCTGCTCGGCTGTCTGGCCGAGGTGTGGCTGACCGGCCGTTCCTTCGTCCCGGCGCTCGGCTGGACGATGCTCGCCGTCGCCGTGGCCGCGCAAGGGCTGCGCTGGTGGTGCATCCGTACGCTGGGACCGCGCTGGAACACCAGGGTGCTGGTCGTGCCGGGACTGCCGCTGGTCACGGGCGGTCCTTACCGGCTGCTGCGGCACCCCAACTATGTGGCGGTGGTGGCCGAGGGCCTCGCGCTGCCTCTCGTACACGGCGCCTGGATCACCGCGCTGCTGTTCACCGTACTCAACGCGGCGCTGCTGACCGTCCGGATACGGTGTGAGAACCGCGCGCTGGAGACTGCCGTCGCGGGCGCGCGTCCGTGATCGACGTCCTGGTGGTGGGCGGCGGGCCCGCCGGACTCGCCACGGCCGTCCACGCCACGCTGGCCGGACTGGAGACGGTGGTGATCGAACCGCGCGCCACTCCGGTCGACAAGGCCTGCGGCGAAGGCGTGATGCCCAGCGGCGTACGCGCGCTGACCGCTCTCGGACTCGACCTGCCGCCTGGCCATCCGCTGCGCGGAATCCGGTATGTACGCGGATCCCACCGGGCAGAGGCGCCGTTCGACGACGGCCCGGGGCTCGGGACACGGCGTACGGAGCTGCACACGGCGCTGGCGCGGCGGGCCGAGGAGACCGGAGTGGGATTTGTGACCGGCCGGGTCGGCGACATCGCGCAGAGCGCGGACTGTGTGAGCGCGGGCGGGCTGCGGGCCCGTTGGCTGGTGGCCGCGGACGGACTGCACTCGCCCGTACGGCACAGTCTCGGTCTGAGCCTGCCCGACCGCAGGCCCCGGAGGTACGGTCTGCGGCGGCACTACCGCATGAAGCCGTGGACGGACTTCGTGGAGGTGCACTGGTCGTCGGCGGGCGAGGCGTATGTGACGCCGGTGGCCGACGATCTGGTCGGTGTGGCCGTACTGAGCACGGTGCGACGTGGCTACGACGACCATCTCGCCGGCTTCCCGCGGCTGCTGTCCCTGCTGGACGGGGAGCCCGTGAGCGCGGTGCGCGGCGCGGGCCCGCTGCGCCAGCGGGTACGTGGCCGTACGGCGGGCCGGGTGCTGCTCGTGGGCGACGCGGCGGGCTATGTCGACGCGCTCACCGGCGAGGGCATCGCGCTCGCGCTGGCATCGGCGGAGGCGGCCGTACGGTGTCTGAAGGCGGGCCGGCCCCAGGAGTACGAGGACGCGTGGCGCAGGCTCTCCCGGCGCCACCGGCTGCTGACGGAAGGGCTGCTCCGGGTCAGCGGTCACGCGGCGGGCGCGCGGCTGATCGTCCCGGCGGCGGCCCGGATGCCGTCGCTCTTCGCGGCGGCGGTACGCGCCTTGCAGTGACGCCCGTACACGCCCGTACGCGCGGCGCGTGGTCACGCACCGGTTTCAGCGGGACGGATCAGGGAGACAGGCCGTTCGCCGAGTCCGCCGTCGGCGGGATCATCGCCTTCACCGAGTGCGGCAGCACATGCGCGACATAGTCCTCGATGGTCGCCTCCAGACCCACATCGTGTCCCGCGCGCTCCGACAGATACCAGCGGTGCTCCAGCACCTCGTGGTAGATCTGCGCCGCGTCCATCTCACCGCGCAGCTCCAGCGGTACGGCCCGTACCGTCGGCCGGAAGACATCACGGACCCAGCGGTGCGCCAGCACCTCCGGGCGGGCGCCCAGCGGATCGCCCGGCGCGTAGTCCTCCTCGCCGGCCATCCAGCTCTCCAGATCGTTGAGCAGCCGCCGCGCCTGGTTCTCCTCGGCGTCCAGACCGGTCAGCCGCAGCAGCTGCCGCTGATGGTGGCCCGCGTCGACCACCTTCGGCAGGAAGGTGACCGTGTCGCCCACCGGAGAGCGCTCGATCTGCATCTCCGCCACATCGAAGCCCAGATCGTTCAGGCGGCGGATACGCCGGTCGATGTAGTGCCGTTTGTCCACCGGATACACCGACTCCCGCGTCACCTCGTGCCAGAGGTCCTCGTACCGCTGGACGATCGCCGCGCCGAACGGCACCGGATCCACCGACGGATGGAGCGCGCCCGACGCCTCCAGGTCCATCAGCTCGCCGGCGATGTTCACCCGGGCCAGCTCGATGTCGTACTCCCGCTGGCCCCGGCTCAGATTCGGCTGGATCTGGCCCGTCTCGGCGTCCACCAGATACGCGGCGTACGCACCGGCGTCACGGCGGAAGAGCGCGTTGGACAGCGAGCAGTCGCCCCAGGCGAACCCGGCGAGATGCAGCCGTACGAGCAGGACCGCCAGCGCGTCCATGAGCCGTTTGACGGTCGTGGGACGCATGGTCGACTCGAACATCGAGCGGTAGGGCAGCGAGCCCTTGAGATGGCGGGTGATCAGCGCCGGCTCCAGCGGTTCGCCGTCCGCGTCCACGCGTCCCGTCACCACCGCCAGCGGATCCACGGCGGGAATGCCGAGCCGGTGCAGATCACGCAGCAGCCCGAACTCGCGCACCGCGCCGCGCTCGGATATCTCCTTGACCGCCACCACCTCGGGCCCCGCGGACGCGAAGCGGACGACATGGCGTGAGATACCGCGGGGCAGGGCCACCAGACAGGCGTCGGGCCACTCGTCGAGCGGCACGTTCCACGGCAGGTCGAGCAGCACAGCGGGCTGCTCGGGATTGGTCGCGCTGATCTGAAGCGCCATCGTGCCTCCCACGGCGGTCGTCGGGCGGGCAGCGGACCGGGAACCGCCCAGAACAGTGTGCAGGGTCGCGGAAACACCTGACGCGCGGGTGGTACGAGCCCGGTGAACGCCGGGTGCGGCCCGGACCGCCGCCGGGGTGCACATGTGTTTACCCTGTGGGGTGAACGGTTGTGCACCCCTGTCGCGTCCCCATTTGTACGGGGAGACGCATCCCTGTCTGTACGGAGAGAGATGACCCGAGCGAGAGAAGCGATATCCGAGCCCGCCGCCGCACCGCATCCCCGTTTCCTCGTCGCCGTCCTCGCGTTCTGCGGAGTGGTCGTGGCCGTCATGCAGACGCTGGTCGTCCCGCTCCTGCCGCATGTCCCCGCGCTCACCGGAGCCACTCCCACCGCCGCGAGCTGGCTGGTCACCGTCACGCTGCTGACCGGCGCCATCTGCACGCCCGTTCTCGGTCGGGTCGGTGACATGTACGGCAAACGCCGGGTCCTTCTCGCCTCCCTCGGCGTGCTGGCCGCCGGGTCCGTGCTGTGCGCCGTCAGCACCCAGATAGGCGTGCTGATCGCGGGCCGCGCCCTCCAGGGCGCCGCGCTCGCCGTCGTGCCTCTGGGCATCAGCATCATGCGCGACGAGCTGGCGCCCGAGCGTGTGCTGTCCTCGGTCGCGCTGATGAGTTCGACGCTGGGCATCGGCGCGGCCGTCGGACTGCCCGTCGCCGCCCTGGTCGTGGAGCACTACGACTGGCACACCATGTTCTGGGCCTCGGCCGGGCTCGGCGTGCTCGACATCGTGCTGGTGCTGCTCTGCGTACCGGAATCGCCGCGGCGCACCCACGGCAGGTTCGACGCGCCGGGCGCCGTCGGGCTCTCCGCCGCACTGCTCTGTCTGCTGCTCGCGGTCACCCAGGGCGGCGGATGGGGCTGGACCTCTGTCCGTACGCTCGGACTGCTTGTACTCGCCGTGGTGATCGGAGTGCTCTGGGGCTGGTACGAGCTGCGCGCCGGCACGCCTGTGGTCGATCTGCGCGTCTCCGCGCGGCCCGCGGTGCTGCTCGCCAATATCGCCGCGCTGCTGATCGGCTTCGCCTTCTACGCCAACTCCCTCGCCACCGCGCAGATGGTCCAGGAACCGACGAGCACCGGCTACGGCCTGGGCGCGTCCATCGTCGTGAGCGGGCTCTGTCTGCTGCCCGGCGGGCTCGCGATGGTCGCCCTGTCGCCGGTGTCCGCGAGGATCTCCGCGAGATACGGGCCCAAGACCGCGCTGGCGGTCGCCTCGGCCGTTCTGGCCGCCGGCTATGTGGTGCGCTTCTTCACAAGTCATGTGCTCTGGACGATCATTCTCGGCGCGACCGTCGTCGCGGCGGGCACCGCGATCGCCTACTCGGCGCTGCCCGCGCTGGTGATGCGCGCGGTGCCGGTCAGTGAGACCGGCGCGGCCAACGGTCTCAACACCCTGATGCGCTCGGTCGGACAGGCCTTCTGCAGTGCCACCGTCGCCGCTGTGCTCGCCCGTGTCACCTTCGAGGTGGACGGCCGTACGGCGCCCACGCTCCACGCCTATCTGCTGGTCTTCCTGATCGCGGGAGGCGCGGCGTTGCTGGCCCTGGCCGTCACGCTGTGTCTGCCGCCGCAGCGGATCACGGCCACCGGTACCGTCGGGCGGGACGACCGGACGGCGTCGCTGGCCCAGGAGGGCACATGAACGGGCAGGCAGCGGACGGGACGGCAGACACCGGGACCGGGGCTGGGACCGGCGGGGAGTCTCCTACGGAGGCGGGCACAGGGCGTGACGCGATCCTGCTGGCCGCGCGGCGCGCGTTCGCCTTCCGTCCCTATGCCGAGGTGACTCTGCGAGGCATCGCCGCCGACGCGGGCGTGAGCGCCTCGCTCATCGTCAAGCACTTCAGTACCAAGGAACGGCTGTTCAACATCGTCGCCGACTTCGGCCCCGCCGCCGACCAGCTCTTCGCCGCGCCCTTGGACGCGCTGGGCCGCCATATGGTGCTGAGCATGGTCCGCAGCCGCCGTGAGCAGCAGGGAGATCCGCTGCTGCGCGTCGTGTTCGCGCTCGGCAACGACGACGAACGCGTCCTGCTGCGCGAACGCTTCGCCGAGCAGATCACCGGACGGCTGACGGCTCTTCTGACCGGCCGGGAACGCGCCCTGCGGGCCGAGCTGATCGTCGGGCAGCTCCTCGGCCTCGGCGCCACGTTCAGCCTGCACCGCGAGGGCGCCAACGCGCGGGCCGCACCGGAGCGTCTGGCCGAGCTGTACGCGCCGGCGCTCCAGCGGCTCATCGACGAGTGATCAGCCCATGACCGGCGAGCAGATCAGCGCGTGATCAGCAGTTCGGTGTTGCGGTCCATCAGCTTGCCCGCAGGCGCGGTGGTGGAGCCCGGCGCGTTGTGCGCCAACTCCCGGTAGAGCGCGGCCAGTCCGGTCTGCGACAGATCCTGGAAGTCCGTCCGGTGCGGCGCCGCCGACTCGATCAGCGTGGTGAACAGGGACAGGGTGCCGTCCCTGTTGTCGGTGATCTCGATGATCCTGGCGAGCTGCGGGAAGTCGATGTGCGAGGCCGTGGAGACCTCCCAGAAGGAGCCGCGCGCGTTGATCGAGTTCCGGTGGCTGTGACCGTTGACCCAGGCCAGCACGGGCCGATGCTGGTTGAGCAGCGCCAGCACCTCCTCGCCGTTGTGCCGGCCCTCGCCGGGCCGGGCCGGATCGGGATGTGTATTGGTCATTGTCCAGCTGTTGTGATGGCTGAAGACCACGACGTATCCGTCCCGGTGCTCCTTGAGCGTCCGCTTCAGCCAGTTGAACTGCGTCGTGTCGAGCGAGCCCGTGAAGTGCCCGGCGCGGTCGGTGGTGTCCAGACTTATACCGGTGATGTTGTCGCCCATCGGGAACGTGTAGTAAAGCGTGTCGCTGTCGAGATTGGCCGAGGTGTAGCCGTGTCCCGCCGGGCCCGCTCCCAGATGTGCCGGGTCGAGATGCGCGGACACATACTCGCGCGGACCGAAGGGCGCCCGGCCCGGATCGGGAGTGATGGAGCGCATCGAGCGCCTCGATCGGCGCAGCAGATCGATCAGTTCGTCGCCGCCGGGCATACTGCCCTTGGCGAGGATCTTCGCCAGGGCCTTGGCGTCGACGTCCGAGATGTCGTACAGCTTCCGTGCCCCAACCGCGAACTCGGCCAGATAACCGCTGCGGTCGGCCATGGCGCCGCTGGCCAGACTGTCGTGGTTGCCGACGGTCGAGTACCAGGGGAGCCGCAGTCCCGGGCTGTTCACCGAGCGGATCACGGCTTCCAGGAAACCGTCGATACGGGGAAAGCCGTACTGCTTGTCGGTGTCGCGGCGGGAGTCCTCCGGATGCCAGAACAGCCGCTCGTCGGAGTTCTGCACTCCTTCGTAACGTCGGCTGTCGCCCGTGTTGGGAGAGATACGGCCGCCGCTCATCACCGTGAGATACCAGTCGAGTTCGGCCCGCGAGTTGTTGTCGGTGTTGTCGCCGGTCGTCACGGCGAAGGCCAGCGGCTCACCGGTCGCGGGCCCGGCGCTGATGGCGTTGATCTGTTCGATCAGGGCCACCGCTCCCGGCACGGTGAGCGCCTCCTGAGGCCGCCATCCGGATACTCCCTGCGAGCGCAGATACTCGGTGCGCACCGGGTGCTGAACGTCCGTCAGATGCAGATCGGTGAGCTGTACGAAGGAGCTGAGCACCGTGCGCCGGGCGGCGCGGCCGGCCCGGGGAGCCGCC
>NZ_FMDK01000612.1 GCF_900091995.1 Streptomyces sp. MnatMP-M17 | reverse complement strand
CCGGCTCGACCGCCCCGTCTCCGCCTCCCCGGCCAGCACCGCCGGCCACGGCGGATCGCCATGCTCAGCGTCCACACCTCGCCGCTGCACCAGCCGGGCACGGGCGACGCGGGCGGGATGAACGTCTATATCGTCGAGCTGGCCAAGCGGCTGGCCGCCATCGACATCGAGGTGGAGATCTTCACCCGTGCCACCGCCGGCGGTCTGGATCCCGTCGTGGAACTGGCTCCGGGTGTGCTCGTACGGCATGTCGACGCCGGCCCGTACGAAGGCCTGGCCAAGGAGGATCTGCCCGCGCAGCTCTGCGCCTTCACCCACGGTGTGATGCAGGCCTGGGCGGGCCACCGGCCCGGCTACTACGACCTCGTCCACTCCCACTACTGGCTCTCCGGCCATGTCGGCTGGCTCGCCTCCGACCGCTGGGGCGTCCCGCTCGTCCACGCCATGCACACCATGGCGAAGGTCAAGAACGCCGCGCTCGCGGAGGGCGACAGGCCCGAGCCCGCGGCCCGTGTCATCGGCGAGACCCAGATCGTGCGCGCCGCCGACCGGCTGATCGCCAATACGGCGGAGGAGGCCGGCGAACTCGTCCGTTTCTACGACGCCGAACCGGCGAAGGCGGCCGTCGTCCATCCAGGGGTGAATCTGGACTGTTTCTGTCCGGCTGACGGCCGCGCCGCCGCGCGCGCCCGGCTCGGGCTGCCGCGTGACGCGTTCATCCCGCTCTTCGCGGGCCGTATCCAGCCGCTGAAGGCGCCGGACGTGCTGCTGCGGGCCGTGGCGGTACTTCTCGACCAGCTTCCGTCGCTGCGCGGGAAGCTGGTCGTACCGGTCGTCGGCGGTCCGAGCGGCACAGGACTGGCCAAGCCGGAAGGGCTCCAGAAGCTCGCCGCGCGGCTGGGCATAGCGGATGTGGTGCGGTTCCGGCCGCCGGTCGGCCAGGACCGGCTGGCGGACTGGTTCCGCGC
Organism: Streptomyces sp. MnatMP-M17; assembly: GCF_900091995.1. GTDB lineage: Bacteria > Actinomycetota > Actinomycetes > Streptomycetales > Streptomycetaceae > Streptomyces. The sequence continues at coordinate 1,642 of NZ_FMDK01000612.1, read as the reverse complement.
GGCGTCCGTGCTGGTCATGCCCTCGTACAGCGAATCCTTCGGCCTTGTCGCGATAGAGGCCCAGGCGACGGGCACGCCGGTGGTGGCCGCGGCGGTGGGCGGACTGCCGGTGGCGGTACGGCACGGGGAGACCGGCTTTCTGGTGTCCGGCCATGATCCGGAGGCGTACGCGCGGGTGCTGCGGGAGTTCGTCGATCATCCGGAACTGGTCGACCGGATGGGCGCGGCGGCCTCGCGCCACGCCGAGTCCTTCGGCTGGGACACGGCCGCCTCGGCGACGGCGGACGTGTATCTGGCCGCCCTGCACGATCACCGCCGTCGCGTACGCTCGCACCATGGCTGACGTACGGCGGACCGAGGCGCGGCGGGCTGGGGAACGGGCCGCCGAGGAGCGGGCTGGACAGCGGGCCGCCGGGCAACGGCCCGGGCAGCGGGCCGAGGATCAGGTCGCGGATCAGGTCGCGGACGCGAACCGCGTCATCGTACGGACGCTGACCTGCGCCGAGCTGACATGGGAGAGCCCGGAGGCCGGCTCGTACGTCGTCACCCTGCCCGGCACCCGCAAGCTCTCCACCACCTGCTCCCTCCTCGTCGGCCGTCACGCGCTCTCCGTCAACGCCTTTGTGATCCGCCGCCCGGACGAGAACGCCGAGGGCGTCCACCGCTGGCTGCTGGAGCGCAACCTGAAGCTGTACGGCGTGAGTTACGCGGTCGACCGTCTCGGCGACATCTATCTGACCGGCAAACTCCCGCTGGCCGCCGTCACCGACGACGAGATCGACCGGCTGCTGGGCTCGGTGCTCGAAGCGGCGGACGGTGCCTTCAACACTCTGCTGGAGCTGGGATTCGCGAGCGCGATCCGCAAGGAGTACGCCTGGCGGGTGTCCCGTGGCGAGTCCACGCGGAATCTGGACGCGTTCGCCCATCTGACCCGGGACCCGTCGGCCTGAGCCGGATGCGGGACTCGTCTGTCTGAGTCGTGGCACGACTCTTCCCTGTCACTCGTACGGCATGTCATGCTCACCCCTAGACGCACACCTGAACGTTGTTCATATATGTGGAGGGCATTATGGGGTACGGGCAGGGGCAGGAGCAGGGGCGACAGGGGCAGCGCGCGGTCGGGAGGCGAACTCTGCTTGGCAGCGCTGTCGCCGTGGCCGCCGCCGGGGTACCGGGGACGGCACTCGCCACGACACCCGCGACACCCGGCGCGCCCCGCGCACCCCGTACCTCCGCGCTCTGGCGGGAGTTCGCCGAGTCGCCGTACACCCATCCGCAGATCCCGTATGTAGGGAAGGCCGGGCAGCGCGCGGGCGCCGACCGCTTCCCACGGCACCGCGTCGTCGCCGATGTCCGCGCGTACGGCGCCAAGGGCGACGGTTCCGTGGACGACGCGCCCGCGATCAACCGTGCCCTCGCCGCTGCCGGAGAGCGCGGCGGGGGCACGGTCACCATCCCGCCCGGCACCTACCGCATCGACGACATGATCCGGATCGCCCACAGCGATGTCGTCCTGCGCGGCGCCGGCAGCGGCCGTACCAAGCTCTACGCGACAAAGAACCTCACCGAGTTGATCGGCCCGTACGGCAGCCGCTACGGCGGCGACAAGTCGAGCTGGTCCTGGGCCGGCGGGGTCCTCTTG
>NZ_FMDK01001110.1 GCF_900091995.1 Streptomyces sp. MnatMP-M17 | reverse complement strand
TGGCCGCCGCGGGCGCCGGCGCGGTCGAGGTGGTCGACCGCGAGGAGCAGGCCGGCGGTGTCCCGCGCCACTGCTACCACTCCGGGTTCGGGCTGCGCGAGCTGCGACGCCCGATGAGCGGTCCCGCGTATGCCCGCCACTGGTGCGATCTGGCGACCGGCGCGGGAGCGGCCCTGCGTACGGGAGTCTCCGTCACGGGCTGGTCGGGACGGCTCGGGCGGGACAGCCCTACGGCGCCGGCGGGGAGTCCTGGCCCGACCGGAAGCCCGGCTCCGGCAGGAAGTTCCGGTCCGGCAGGAAGCCCTGGGCCGCTCGCCGTGGACACCACCGGTCCGGACGGACTGGAGCGGATCACGGCCGGAGCGGTCGTCCTGGCCACCGGCGCACGCGAACGGCCGCGCAGCGCCCGGCTGGTGCCCGGGACACGGCCTGCCGGTGTGTTCACCACCGGTGAGCTGCAACAGGCCGTCCATCTCCACCATCAGCGGATCGGTCTGCGGGCGGTGGTCGTCGGCGCGGAACCGGTCGGCTACGCCGCCGTACGCACCTTGCGCGGCGCGGGCGTCGAGGTCGCCGCGATGGTCACGGACCAGCCGGGCCACCAGTCCTCCTGGGCGTCGGGCCTCGGTGCCCGGCTGCACCACCGTGTCCCGCTGCTCACCGGGACGACGGTGACCGAACTCCTCGGCCGGGGCCGGCTCTCGGGTGTCGCGCTGCGGCACGCGGACGGCAGGACCACGACCGTCGCCTGCGACACGGTCGTCTTCACGGGCGACTGGATCCCCGACCATGAACTCGCGCGGCTCGGCGCCATCGCGCTGGACCGGGGCACCCGGGGCCCGGCGGTCGACACGGCGTTCCGTACGGACGCGGCCGGAGTCTTCGCCGTCGGAAACCTGCTGCACGCCGTGGAGCCCGCGGGCACGGCGGCCCGGGAGGGCCGGCTGGTCGCGGGGCCCGTTCTCCGTTATCTCGCGGACGGTGTCTGGCCCGGCGGCCAGGTGCCGGTGGAGGTCGACGCGCCGCTGCGATGGGTCGCGCCGAACCGTATAGACCCCCGTGGCCCTCGCCCGCCGCTGGGCCGGTTCACGCTCCGCACGACCCGTACGGCCGGCCGGCTGTCGGCACTGGTCGTCACCCAGGACGGCCGTCTCCTGCACCGTGAACGGCTGCGCCGGGCGGCGGTCCCCAACCGCCCTCTGTACGCCTCCGCCGACTGGATAGACCGCGCGCGCCCGGACGGCGGTCCGGTGGTGATCTCGGCGGGCTGAGCTCACCGCGCGGGCCGTGATCAGAGGATGTCCGATCCCAGGACCGACGCGGCGAATCCGGCGCGCCGGGCCAGTGGCGTCAGCTCGGCCGCACGGGCGGCCGGGAGAAGGACCAGCGGATAGCAGTCCGAATCTATGTCGAGCACCGCGAGCGCCGTGCCCGCTTCGAGATGGAGCCTGCCGTAGTGGCTCAGAAAGGCGAACGTGTCGAACGTTTCCGGGTCGTCCGCCGTGTCCGTCCCGTCCGTACGGACCTTTCCGGAGAGCGTCCACGGATCGATGGACGGACGGGATTCCAGGTCCCGGACCTGGCGTCTGATCTCCTCGCCGTCCTCCTTCCAGTCGACCTCGGCGAGCAGGCCCCGCGCGGTCAGCGCGTCGACGAGCGCGATCCACGCGAGGTCCTTGATGGGCTCGTCGATCCCTCGCTCCTCCAGCCGCCCGGCATACGTCCGTAGGTAGGCCTCCGGATCCTCGTAGGCGAACAGGACCTCCTCGGCAACGGCGGGACGGCCGGGCGCGAGGAGCGCCGCCAGCTCGGCGAGCGCCTCGGCGGCGG
>NZ_FMDK01001277.1 GCF_900091995.1 Streptomyces sp. MnatMP-M17 | reverse complement strand
CCGGACGCGCTGCTGCCGCCGCGGCCCGGCTTCTGCGGCAGCGGTTCGCCCGGGAGCTGGTTGACCGGATCGACGTTCGGCCCCGGCACCGTCACCATGTCGGAGGACCGTACGGCCCCGCCGAGCACCGAACCGACCAGCAGCGTGAGCCCGATGACGACGGTCGCGACGACCGTGCCCCGCCGCAGTACGCGACGCCGCAGGTCCCAGATCTCGGAACGCGGTCCGAGTGTGCGCCAGGCCTCGCCCGCGAGCCGCCCGTCCACCGAGTAGACGGGCGCGCCCGCGATGATCAGCGGTGACCAGGCGGCCAGATAGATGATGTCGGGCGCGTCGTACGCCGGAACGGTCCGCCAGCTCACGGTGAGCAGCAGCGCCGCGGAGAGCAGCGCGCCGAAGCAGGCGGCGACCCGCTGCCAGAGCCCGAGGACGGTGAGTACGCCCGCCACGATCTGGAGGAAGGCGACGCTGAGGCCCGCGCCGACCGGGTGGGAGAGCGCGAAGTCGCGCAGAGGTTCCGCGAGCGCCCAGGGATGCAGCGAGTTGAGCCATTTGACCATGGAGCCGCGCTCGCCGCCGTCGAAGTAGACGGGATCGCAGAGCTTGCCCATACCGGCGTAGATGGAGATGAAGCCGAGGAAGATGCGGAGCGGGAGCAGCACCACGCCGAGGTTCATCCGGCGGCCCGGGTAGTACGCGTGCCGGACGCCGGCCGCGTCCCCGGGCCGTACACCGGTCGCGGCATAGCGCCGGTCGCGCCGCAGGTGGTCGTCGGGATCGGCGCCGGGCTCCGCGTACGGCTCCAGGTCCAGGTCTCGGTCCAGGTCGTGATCGAGGTCCCGACGCGGGTCCCGGTCCAGGTCCGAGTCCAGCTCCAGGTCCGGATCGATCGTCCGCTCCGGCGTGTCGTACGCGCCGACCGCCTGCCGCATGGGCGGCAGCAGCGGTGTGATGCCCGACCGGGTGCCGGCACCGCCGCCCGAGCCGGGGCCGTGACCACGGCTCTGCGGGCCGACGACGGGCGTCGGCATCGTCGCCTCGCCGTCGAGGTCGAACCGCGGAATGACCTGGGTGACGCCGGTGTCGTACCCCATCTCCGGTACGGCGGGCCGGCCGGCCACACCGGACATCCCCGGCCTGCCGGGCACCGGACGCACATCACGCGCGTCACGCGCCTCCCGCGCGTCCCGGTAGCCGCCCGTGGGCGGCACGGAGGAGTTGCGTACGGCCTGGAGGAGCCCGGTCGCGCCGGGATCGCCCGGGGCGGACTTGCCGCTCCAGACGACGGGTGCCCTGCGACGGCCTCCGCCGCCGCCGACGCCACCGCCGGTG
>NZ_FMDK01000550.1 GCF_900091995.1 Streptomyces sp. MnatMP-M17 | reverse complement strand
CTCGCTGGGCTCATAACCCAGAGGTCGCAGGTTCAAATCCTGTCCCCGCTACTGAACAGAAGCCGAAGGCCCGGATTCCAAGTGGATCCGGGTCTTCGTCGTTTCCGCGCCACCGCGTCCCCATCTCCGTATATCCGTGCCGCCTTTTTCGCGCTTGACCTTTACGTAACGTCAAGTTCTACCGTCGAAGCCATGGAGTGGTCGATCCAGGAGATCGCGAAGAAGGCCGGGACCACCAGCCGCACGCTCAGGCATTACGGCGAGCTTGGACTGCTGATGCCCAGCAGGACCGGCGGCAACGGCTACCGCTACTACGACCAGGACGCCTTGGTCCGGCTCCAGCGGATTCTGCTGCTGCGGGAGCTGGGGCTCGGACTGCCGGCGATCGCCCGGATCCTCGACGGCCAGCAGGACACGGCCGCCGCCCTGCGCACACATCTCAGGCTGCTGGAGCAGGAGCGCGAGCGCGTCGAGCGGCTGATCGCCTCGGTGCGGACCACTCTCCACAAGACCGCGACGGGAGAGGAACTCATGGCCGAGGAAGTGCTCGACGGCTTCGACCACACACGGTACGAGCAGGAGGTGACCGAGCGTTGGGGCCGGGAGGCGTATCAGAAGGGCGACCGCTGGTGGCGCGCGCTCAGCGAGGAGGAGCGTCAGGGCTTCCAGGACCGGCACGAGGCCATCGCCCGCGACTGGGCACGGGCGAAGGAGGCAGGGCTCGCCGCAGACAGTGACGAGGCCCAGGCCGTCGCCCGGCGTCACTGCGACTGGCTGTCGGTGACGGTCGAGCTCACCAAGCCGTATGTCATCGGTGTGACGAAAATGTATGTGGATGATGAACGGTTCAGAGCGGCCTATGACAAGTACGGTGAAGGGACAGCAGTGCTCGTACGGGACGCCATGAAGGTGTACGCCGAGCGCCACCTGACTGACTGACCGGTCATACGGCCGGTCGGTCGGCCGGCTCAACGGCTGACCGGGCGACCGGCCCGGCGGCCGGCGCGGCGACCGACCGGCCATCTGACCGACTGGCCGTCCGGCTGTCTGACCTGCTGTGGAGCCGGTCGCGATCCGACCTCCTCCATAGTCCACTCGGCCGACGGCGAGTCGCCGCCGCGGACGGCAGCGGCCAGCCTGGGTGGGGCGCGGTACCGTCCGTAGCCCTAGGCGGAACCGGGCAGGTGACCACTGGTGGGGAAGCTGAGGAGGCTCAGGGAGCGCCTGAGTGGCAGCGGCCAGCGGGCCGACGAGACGGTCGGTCTCACGTCGAGTGACGGGCTGCCGGTTTCGGGCGGCCGGGTCCGTACCGGGCGGCGGCTGGTCCGCGTTCTGCCTGTGCTGGTGATCGTCGTCGGAGTGGTCTTCGACTTCCTGACCCCGACACGCGTCACGGCCGCCCCGCTCTACGCGGCGGCCCCGCTGGTCGCCGCGCCGTTCTACCCGCTGATCGGCACGCTGCTGGTCGCCATCGCCTCGCTGGTCTTCGAGCTGGCGGTGCATATCTACGCCAAGTCGCTGATGTCGCTGGAGGCGCTCAGCGAGCTGCTGACCGTTGTGGTCGTCTCGCTCCTCGCGCTGTACATCAGCGGAGTGCTGCGCCGCAGCGGTCAGCGGCTCGCCTCCGCCCGGATCATCGCCGAGACCGCTCAACGGGCGGTGCTGCCGAGACCCGCCGAACGGATCGGCGGGGTGCGGATCG
>NZ_FMDK01000433.1 GCF_900091995.1 Streptomyces sp. MnatMP-M17 | reverse complement strand
CGTCCCGGGCCGCATCGGCTCGTCGGCGGTGGCCAGACCCCAGCCGGTCTCGCCTCCCGCCGGATCGGTACGGCGGATCGAGATCGGCACCAGATCCTGCTGGATCAGACCGTTCGCATACGCCTTGGCGGCCTTCTCCTGTGAACGCACCGCGTACCCGTCGGCACGCAGCTTGGTCAGATGCGGGAAGCGGTCGTGCAGATTCTCGGCCGTCATTCCCATGAACAGCGCCGAGTCGTCGACGAGCTTCTCGCTGACGAACCGGGGATTGGGATCCACACCCTCACCCATCGGATGCCGGCCCATGTGCTCGACACCGCCGGCCACGACGATGTCGTACGCGCCGAACGCGATGGAGCCCGCCGTGCTGGTCACCGCGGTCAGCGCGCCCGCGCACATCCGGTCCACGGAGTAGCCGGGCACGGACTGCGGCAGCCCGGCGAGGATGCCCGCGGTACGGCCGAGCGTGAGGCCCTGGTCACCGATCTGCGTGGTCGCGGCGATCGCGACCTCGTCGATCCGCGCCGGGTCGAGATCCGGGTTGCGGCGCAGCAGCTCCCGGATCGCCTTCACGACAAGATCGTCGGCCCGGGTCTCGTGGTACATGCCCTTCGGGCCCGCCTTGCCGAACGGGGTACGGACGCCGTCGACAAAGACGACGTCCCTGACGGTACGAGGCACGATGGCTCTCCTCCAGGGTGCGGGATGGCACTGCGGGAGCACGCCGAAGCGCGCGCGTACCCATGCTACTCCCCAGTAACCGACCGCGCCCCGTCGGCCGACCGCTTCGTCCTCAATCGCCGGACGGGCTGGTTTTTCCGGCCTGCGGCCGGGCGCGATGGGGCAGGCCCCTACTGACTGCGAACCCGGCACCGTGGCTGCCCGTTCCGTCCTCAAACGCCGGACGGGCTTGGTGGGTGCCCGCACCCACCGCGCACGCGGCCCCGCGCCCCAGGCGCGCACCGTACGGAAGCGACCGACAACCCGCACCCGAAACCGGCCCGCGCTGAAACGCACCCCGAACCACGACCCCTAGGGTCTTTCGTTTGGATCTGGCCGGATCAGGGAGCGGGGTCTGGTGCCGTGGATCG
>NZ_FMDK01000320.1 GCF_900091995.1 Streptomyces sp. MnatMP-M17 | reverse complement strand
CCGCCCCCCTGCCGCTGCACACCGGGACAGCCGGAAAGTGGGAGGAGCGTACCTGGCGGGACTGGGAGCCCGAGCACGACAGCATCGTGTTCTTCCGGCCCACCGCCTGGCATGAGGTACGGCCGGTCAGCTGCCCGAGCAAGCAGCACGCGGACAGCCGTTTCGCCGTCAACGGCTGGCTGTGCAGCCCCGACCCCGCGAACCGCGGGAATGACGTGAGCCCGTAGGAAGTGTTACGTGGCGATGGGTGGCGGTCCCCGTTCCGGGGCCTCCGGGGGCCTTTCGGAACGGGGAACCGTACGGGGCCGTACCGGGATCAGGCCGGGCGGGCGAGCAGGGCCGGTGGGAGTGGCGTGGTGTGGAGGACCGTGAGGCCTGAGACCGCGCGGGTCAGGGCCACGTAGAGGCGGCGGAGGCCGGTGCGTTCGTCGGGTTCCGCCGCCACGACCGACGCCGGGTCGTCCAGGACCACATAGTCGTACTCCAGGCCCTTGGCCAGGGAGGCGGGTACGAGTGTCAGCCGGGAGGCCGCCGTGGTTTCCTCGCCCGGCGAGAGCCAGGGCATGCCCGCCGCCGTGAGGGCCTCGCGCAGGGCCGGGATTCTGGTGTCCGCCGCGATCAGGCCGATGGAGCCCTCGTGGGCCAGGGATTCCGTGCAGGCCGCGACGACCGCCGCGTCCAGGGCCGCGGCGTCGCGTACCTCCCGTACCTCCAGCGAGCCCGGCGACTCACGTACCGACTCCACCGCCGTCAGGCCCGGCGAGATCTCCGGCAGCAGTCTCGACGCGTACGCGATCACCTCGCGCGGCACACGGAAGCCCGCCGTCAGCTCCTCGACCACCGCGTCCGACTTGCCGAGATGGTGCAGGGCCTCCGCCCAGCTCGCGGTGGCCCACGGCGTGGTCCCCTGGGCCAGATCGCCCAGGACCGTGGCCGAACCGGTCGAACAGCGGCGGCCCACCGCGCGGTACTGCATCGGCGAGAGGTCCTGGGCCTCGTCCAGTACGACATGGCCCAGCGAGTGCGTACGGGCGATCAGATCCGCCGTCTCGTCGATCAGCACCGCGTCCGCCGGCGACCACTTCACGGACTTCACGCTGCGCGCGGGCTTGGTCCACAGGACCGTCCGCTGCTCGTCCGGCGTCAGCAGCCCCTCCGCGTGCTCGGCCAGGAACTCCGCGTCGGAGAGCAGCCGCAGCACCAGCTTCGCCGGATCGACCGGCGGCCAGATCGCCTTGACCGCCGCCTTGACCGCCGCGCCGCGCGCCACCGCGTCCTGCACCCGGTCGTCGGGCGCCTCGCCCGCCCGTTCCATCTGTACGAGCACGGCGTGGGCGATCCGCTGCGGAAGCGCCTCGCGCGCGGCGCCGTAGCGCATGTCCCGGTCCAGCAACTGCTGGACGATCTCCTCGATCTCGTACGCGGGCACCCGCCACCGCCGCGAGCCGCGCACCACCACGACGCCCTCCGTCGGCGCGGTGACATGCGAGCGCACGGCCCGGCGCAGGACCTCCGCCATCCGGGCGTCGCCCTTGAGCACGGCGGCGGGCGCCGGATCCGTACCGCGTACGTCGACGGAGGCGACCAGCGCGTCCACCGTCGACTGCCGTACATCCAGCTCGCCCAGCGCGGGAAGCACCTGCTCGATGTAGTGGAGGAAGGACGCGTTCGGCCCGATGACCAGCGTGCCGGTACGGGCCAGCCGCTCGCGGTGCGCGTACAGCAGATAGGCGACCCGGTGCAGACCGACGGCCGTCTTGCCGGTGCCGGGACCGCCCTGGACACAGACCGTGCCGCCGAGATCGCTCCGTACGATCTCGTCCTGCTCCGGCTGGATCGTGGCGACGATGTCCCGCATCGGGCCCACGCGCGGCCGTTCGATCTCGGCCTGGAGCAGCTTGCTGGAGCGCGCCGCCTCGGTGGGATCGGAGAGACGCTCGTCCTCGTACGCGGTGAGGTCGCCGCCCGTGTAGCCGAAGCGACGGCGCAGCGCGACATCGTGCGGGTCCTTCTTGGAGGCCCGGTAGAACGGCTGGGAGACGGGCGCGCGCCAGTCGATGACCATGGGATCGCCGTCGGCGTCATGGACATGGCGTCGGCCGATGTAGAAGCGGTCGCCCTCGGCGCCTTCGGCCTCCGCCGCTCCGACCTGGTGCAGATAGTCGAGCCGGCCGAAGAAGAGCGGAGTGTGGGAGAGATCGGCGAGCGCCTTGATGCGCTCCTCGATCTGGGCCTCCAGGACGGCGGCGTTGACCCAGTTCGCGGTGACATCCCGGATGTCGAGGGCCTGGACGTCCTCGCGCATCGCGCGGAGCGCGGAACGGGAGGCACTGAGGTGGGCGCGCTCGCCGGCCAGGGGATCGGCGGCGGGATCGGCTGCGGGGCCGGTGGGATCGGCGAGGTCGGCTGCGGGGCCGGCCGGGAGCGCTTCGGGCGTCGTGGTGGGATCGGAATCGTACGCGGGCACGGTGTTGCCTCCGGGCTGTACGCACACCGACGGGCCGCGAGCCTGTCGGTCGGCGTGGATCACATCATGGCGGTGGCCGTCCGGTTTCCGTCCGGACGACGGCACTCCGCTGAGGGAGGCGGGCAAGGTGGGCGATTGTAGCCAGCGGGTTGCGAACGGGCGAATGCTTTTTCCCGACCTGGCGACCCTCGCCGTATGCCCGGCCCTGGCCCCGCCGTATGCCCGGCCGCGTGCCGCCGCGTCCCTCCCGTAGGGGACATCCCGTATGCCGTGAGTCGTACATGCCACCGCGCCCGGAGTCGTACATGGCGCTGTGCGCGGTTCCGTCCATGGATCGATGTGTTCCGGTGGCCGTGAATCCACTATGGACATATGAGTAGCGCAGCCTTTACCCCAGCCCATCCCCCGCACAGCGCGCCGCCGCCACCGGGCGCGACCGTCTCGGGGGCCGCACCCAACCATCCCGTCCACCACGTCGGCAACGCACTGCGCGCGGTCAAGGTCTTCGTGAGCACCGCGTTCCGGGTGGCCGTCCTCGGGGAGTACGCGGAGGAGGCCGATACCAGCCGTGGCCACCGGCTCTGAGAAGATCTGTCCGAGGGACGCGGACGGGACCCGGACTTGACCTGGACGGGACCTGAGGGACGCCCTCGATCCCGCTGATCCACTAGGGTCGCGGCCGTGACCTACCGGACCGTGACCACCCGCTCACTCGCCGCAGTGGGCGTGCTCGCCCTGTCGCTGGCCGCATTCGCCACCCTCTGCCTCGCCCGGCACATCCCGATGGCCGACACGCTCGTCTACCGGGCGGAAGGCGCGGCCGTCGTCGGCGGCACCGATCTCTACGGGTTCACGGTCACGCAGTGGCAGCTGCCCGCCACCTATCCGCCCTTCGCGGCGATCCTCTTCGTCCCGACCACCTGGCTGCCCGTCGACGCGCTCAAGGTCGTCTTCGTCATCGGGAACGTCGCGCTGCTGGCCCTCTTCGTACGGCTGTCCTGGCGGTTCGCCGGGCTGCCCGCCGGTCCTGTGCCGCTGGTCGTCGCCGTAGCCGTGGGGCTCTGGCTCGAACCGGTCTTCCAGACCGTCCTGTTCGGACAGATCAATCTCGCCCTCGCCTGTCTCGTCCTCTGGGACCTGTCCAGACCCGAGCACGCGCTCGGCAAGGGCTTCGCCCTCGGTGTTGCCGCGGGCATCAAACTGACTCCGGCCGTCTTCATCGTCTATCTGCTGGTGACCGGGCGCGTACGGGCCGGGCTGACCGCCGTCGCCTCCCTCACCGCCACGGTGCTGCTGGGCGTGCTCGTACTGCCGCAGGCCAGCGGCGAGTTCTGGACCAGGCGCGTCTTCGAGACCAGCCGGGTCGGCAAGGCGTGGATCATCGACAACCAGTCGCTGCAAGGGCTGCTGGCACGCGTCCTGCACACCACGGAGCCGGGCGCGCTGTGGACGGTGACCGCGGCGGTCACGGCGGCCGGCGGGCTGTGGCTGGCGCGTACGGCCGTCGTACGGGCCGGTTCCGAGCGTTGGGGCGTGCTGGTCACGGCGCTGACCGCGCTGCTCGTGTCGCCGATCAGCTGGTCGCATCACTGGGTGTGGTGCGTACCGCTGCTGGCGGTGCTGATCGCGGAGCGACGGTTCCGTACGGCGGCGGCGGTCGGCGTGGTCTGGACGGCGCGCAGCTTCTGGGCCGTACCGCACGAGGGCGAGCTGGACCTCCGGCTGGCGTGGTGGCAGCAGCCGGTGGCGTCGCCGTACGCGCTGTGCGCGCTGGGACTGCTGGCGTTCGCGGGCTGGCGTACGGGTACGAGTACGGGCCTGGCGCGGGCGGACACGGGCCCGGTGCTCCCGACGCCACGCGCCGAGTCGGTCCGGGCGAGGGCGCGGGGATGAGCACGCGGCCGGGCCCGGACCGGGACGTCGCGCCGGGCCCGTACCGGACCGAGTGCCTTGCCTGCCGAGCCCGCCGCGCCCGCCCGCTCAGTTCTCCGCGAGCAGTTCGTCCGCGTCCACGATCCGGTACGCGTATCCCTGCTCGGCCAGGAACCGCTGGCGGTGTGCCGCGAAGTCCTGGTCGATGGTGTCGCGCGCCACGACCGAGTAGAAGCGCGCCTCATGGCCGTCCGCCTTGGGACGGAGCACCCGGCCGAGGCGCTGTGCCTCCTCCTGGCGGGAGCCGAACGTGCCCGACACCTGGATCGCGACCGTCGCCTCCGGCAGATCGATCGAGAAGTTCGCGACCTTCGACACCACGAGCACCGAGATCTCGCCCTGCCGGAACGACTCGAAGAGCAGCTCGCGCTGCGCGTTGCTGGTCTCGCCCTTGATGACCGGCGCGTCGAGATGCTCGCCCAGCTCGTCGAGCTGGTCGATGTACTGGCCGATGACGAGCGTCTGCTCGCCCATGTGTTTGCGTACCAGCGCCTCCGTCACCTTCCGCTTGGTCTCGGTCGTCGCGCAGAACCGGTACTTCTCCTCCGTCTCGGCGGTCGCGTACGCGAGACGCTCGCCGTCGGTGAGATTGACCCGTACCTCGACACAGTCCGCCGGAGCGATATAGCCCTGCGCCTCGATCTCCTTCCACGGCGCGTCGAACCGTTTCGGCCCGATGAGCGAGAAGACGTCCGACTCCCGGCCGTCCTCCCGTACGAGCGTCGCGGTCAGCCCGAGCCGGCGGCGGGCCTGGAGATCGGCGGTGAACTTGAAGACGGGCGCGGGCAGCAGATGCACCTCGTCGTAGACGATCAGGCCCCAGTCACGGGAGTCGAAGAGCTCCAGATGCGGATAGACGCCTTTACGACGGGTCGTCAGCACCTGGTAGGTGGCGATGGTGACCGGGCGGATCTCCTTCTTCGTACCGCTGTACTCGCCGATCTCCTCCTCGGTGAGCGAGGTGCGCTTCACCAGCTCGTGCTTCCACTGGCGGGCGGAGACGGTGTTGGTGACCAGGATCAGTGTCGTCGCCTTGGCCTCGGCCATCGCACCGGCCCCGACCAGCGTCTTTCCCGCGCCGCAGGGCAGGACGACCACACCGGAGCCGCCGTGCCAGAAGCCCTCGACGGCCTGCTTCTGATACGGGCGCAGCGCCCAGCCGGTCTCGTCCAGCTCGATGGCGTGCGCCTCGCCGTCGACATAACCGGCGTGGTCCTCGGCCGGCCAGCCCAGCTTGAGGAGCGTCTGCTTGATCTGGCCGCGCTCGGAGGGATGCACGGCGACGGTGTCCGGATCGATCCGGGCGCCGACCAGCGGCTGGACCTTCTTGGAACGGAGGATCTCCTCCAGCACCGGACGGTCCGTGGAGGTCAGGACGAGACCATGGGTGGGGTGCTTGGAGAGGGTGAGCCGGCCGTAGCGCGCCATCGTCTCGGCGACATCGACGAGCAGGGCGTGCGGCACGGGATACCGTGAGAACGCCACCAGCGCGTCGACCACCTGCTCGGCGTCATGCCCGGCGGCCCGCGCGTTCCACAGCCCGAGCGGAGTCAGCCGGTAGGTATGGATGTGCTCCGGCGCGCGCTCCAGTTCGGCGAACGGCGCGATGGCGCGGCGGCAGGCGCCCGCCTGCTCGTGGTCGACTTCGAGCAGCAGTGTCTTGTCGCTCTGGACGATGAGAGGTCCATTCACAGCGGCGCCCTTTCCGTTGCCAAACGACAAGTGTCGCGCATCCCGAGCGGATCCGGACCGGGGAACTTCCTGGGGCGTACGTGGATGTGGCGAGGGCACCCGGGTGCTATGACCGCTGAGACGGAAAGTACGGGAAGAACCGGGCCGGGCAGAGCCGCTCGGGTGGGCACGTCCATGGGTATACCGACGGGTATGTCGTTGGGAAGATCCGTACGTAGGTTTGTGCGCAGGCCGGTACACAAGCCGGTGCGCAGCTCGGCACGTCGTAAGTCCTGGGGGCGGGCCGTGCTGCGGGTCCTTGTTGTGGGCGTGGCTCTGGTCGCGCTGGTGGTTTTCTCCGCCGTGCTGGCCAGGCTGACGCTGACGCCGTCACCCGTGTCGGCGGAGATCGCGGGGGCCAATCTGCGGCCGGGACGGTCGCTGCGGCAGTACCTGGAGGACTACACCTTCCTCGCCGCATGCAAGCAGATCGGCGGCAATCTGCTGCTGGGCGCGCCTTTCGGGCTGCTGCTTCCGGTGCTCGTACCGCGCAGGATGCGCATGGTGCGGGTGGTGCTGCTCACGGCGGTGGTGATGGTGCTGGTGGAGCTGGCCCAGGGCGCGATGGTCGAAGGGCGCGCCTTCGATGTGGACGATGTGATCCTGAACACAGGCGGTGCGCTGATCGCGTATCTGCTCGTGGGCCGGCGGATCGGGCGGCGGTTCCGCGCGCTGGAACCTGTGAGCGGGCCGTCGGTGAAGCCCGTGAAGCCGGTGAAGCCGGTGAAGCCTGCGAAGGGTAAATCCACCGGCTGACCAACCGGCTGATCCACTGCGTCATGTGGTTCGTGTACGGAATCATTGTCCACATACTTGAAAAGCGTGCGGAGTGTCACTACCTTCCCCGGATTGAAAGCGGCACCAGTGTTCCACCACCGCCGAGGAAGGCACTTCGCCCATGAAGAAGCCCTTGAGCCGCCGCACATTCCATCAACTCGCCGCAACTCCGCTGCTCATGGCCCCGGCCGTGCTGCGGCCCGCC
>NZ_FMDK01000057.1 GCF_900091995.1 Streptomyces sp. MnatMP-M17 | reverse complement strand
CGGCCTGCGGTATCGGCAGCCCGGCCAGCACCTGCCGCAGCCGGGGCACGTCCACGTTCCCGCAGTTCAACGCCTCGTACATCGCGCCGTGCCCACGCCGGTGCTCGGCCACCAGCGTCAGGTCCACCGGCGAGGTCACCGGGCCGTCCGCGCACAGCATTGCGTCCACGAGCTCGAACAGCTCGTCCCCGCGCACGGTCAGGCAGTCGAACAGGTCCTCCCGGAAGCGTGACGCTTGCGCGAACGCTTCCCCGGGACCGGCGTCAGGCAGGAGACTCACCTTCACGGCCTTCGTCTTGATCGGTGCACCTTGGTCGGAGCACATGATCAGACGAAGGCCGGCCCAGCGTCCCGCGAATGCCCAGCTGGGCTACCCAGTTCGATACGCCGTTCGAAGTCAGTCAGGCAGCGCCACGGTGAGATCCACCTCGACGAGCTGTCCCGGAAAGCCCAGCTGGGCGACGCCCAAGAGCGTGCTGGCGGTGGTGAACGCCCGACCCAGGGCAGACTCGGTGAGCCGACGCCATGCGGCTCCGAGAATGTCCCTCTCATCGCTCCGCACGTAGATCACTGACCGCACCACATGTTCAGGCTGGGCACTCACCGCTGCCAGGGCAGCGAGCGCGTTCGCGACAACCTGGTCGACCTGCGTCTCGAGGGAACCGGAACCGACGAGGTCACCATTCCGATCAAGCGGGCACTGCCCCGCCAGATAGGCGGTACGGCCTGCCTCCACCACGGTGATGTGGTGGTAGCCGGGTGTCTCATGCAGCTGCTCGGGGTTGATGCGGGTGATCTTCTCAGTCATGTCAGCGAGTCTGACCAGCGTGGTGCCAGCACGCACCGCATTTTCTCCACCGGCAAGCATTCCGCAGTGGCGTGAGGTTAAGGAACAAGCTTAGAGCCGGTTTTCGTTCCGATGTTCCTCAACCCCCTACAGCCCCGTGAGTTCCCGAAAACTGAAGGCTTCTCGGTAGGAACCCATGGGTCCGGCAGCCGATTCTGCAGCGAGAAGGCCCGGGTTCACGACGAACCTGAGGTGCGGGTCCGCCTACAGGGGTCGGTAAGCGCCGTAGTTCCCAGCCAGGGAGTTCGTGGCGGCTTCGGCGACATGGGATCGAGGGCTGGAGATGCATGAGGTGAGGAAGCGGTGCACTCGCTGCCCCGTCCAGCCGGCCGCGGCAATAGCGGGCCAGAAGTAGATCCCGTCCTGTGGAGACCTGGCTTCGATGAAGTCGAGGACGTCGGTCACGGTTTCCTGATCCAGGGCAAGCCGGAGCATGGCCACGGCCTGCAGCGCTCCGCCCACAAGAGTCTCGTTACCAGTGCTCAGGCACCAGCGAATCGCCTCAACGTGGGAGTGCCCCAGGTAGCTCAGCCGGACGATGGTGTCGCCCCCGGCAGTGTGAACCGCATGGAGGGTTTCGCCCTGAAGGACGAGGTCTCGCAGGTAGGGAAGGTCGGACGGGGAGCCGCATGTGCCGAGCGCCATCGTCATCTGGTACTGGGTTTTGCAGGTCCGCGGGACGTACCTGGACCTTATTGGGCTCCTCTGACAGCTCCGCCGAGGGTCTCGCCGGGCGAGGTCAGAAGCACCGGGGCGAGTGTGGTCGTCGTCGAACTGCCACCACACGTCCTTGATGAACCATCGCAGCGTGCGGTCGGCGCCGTTGATCAGGGGGACCATCCGCTCGCGCGGGCTCGAGCCCGTGGCGCCCTTGCCGTGGCGGACGTGGGGCTTGCCGAAACGGCCCAGGTCCCACTTGATGTCCGCCGGATCGAGCTTGCATGCCTCGCCGGCCCGCGGTCCGACCTGGGTTATCAACTGGAGGCGGTGCAGTTCCGGGTGGTCGGGGCGAACTTCCGGCAGGTCGCCAACTCGCCGCCCCACCCGGCGGACAGCGTCTTGGCCTCCGGCTCGGACGGCGGAATCCGCAGTGCCGGAGCTCCTCCGCCGTGGCCAGCGACCGGACATCTCGCAGGTTCCGTACGACAGCCAGCGCCAGGGCAAGCCCCGTCACCTTCACCCCGATCGTCAATCGATCAGACACGGTGAGAAAGCTTCAGGAATCCCAAGGTTGCGTCAGCCTGTGAGTCGCTGCCGGAGACGAGGACAAACCGCCTGGCCACAGGGTTGAGGACCCAGCGAGGCTCAGGGCAACCCACTGGATGTCGCACACTCCTGAAGCCTTCGCGGGTCGCCGGTCTCCCCGGCCGCTTCTGCTGCGGCCTGCAGCAGGCGGGCGGGCAGTTCCGTAAAAGGCGGCGGGTCCGGGCCAGGTGCCGGGTGGCTGGTGTCGCGTACCAGCGGTGCAGCCGCGGCCGGCAGCGTGGCCAGCCCGGCCGCGGAGTGCCAAGTCAACTTGGCACTTCCTCCCGTTGCCGGTCATCGCCGGCTGTGGCGGGGATGGCGTTGTCGATGAGGACGGCGGCGATGGCGGCGGCGGTGGGGAAGGCGTCGGCGTTGAGGACCCGGGTGCGGGCCGCGGCGCCGTCGATGAGCAGCGCGAGCTGCTCGCCGAGCTGTTCGGGGTCGGCGGCGCCGGCTTCGCGGGCGGTGTCGGTGAGCCGCGCGGCGACGGCTTTCTTGTAGTCGCGTGCGTACTGGGATGCGGGGTGCTGGGGGTCGTGGAGTTCGACGGCGGCGGCGATGTAGGGGCACAGGGGGGTGGTGGGGGGGATGTCGAAGGCGGCGAGGAGCCGTTCGCGGGGCGTGAGGTCGGTGCGGTCGAACACGCCGGACAGAACGGAGGGGTCGAACCGGCGCAGGTATTCGGCGACGAGTTCGTCCTTGCCGGTGAAGTGCTGGTAGGCCGTGCGCTTGGACACCTCGGCCGCCGCGCAGAGCTGGTCCATGCCGGTGCGGTTGATGCCCTGCTCGCGGAACAGCTGCTGGGACGCGCTGAGGATGCGCTCGCGGGCGCCCCGGCCGCGGCGGCGGCCCGTGGGGCCCTTCTCCAACTCCGTCATGGGTCCATCGTACCGCAGTGGGTAACGACCGGTGTACATAGTTTGCGTCCCGCCCGCCTGCCCGATACCGTAAGCACACAGAGCGGTGTACATAACACCGTCGCCCCAGGTGCGCACGGCACCACCGACCCAAGGGAACGACTATGGGAAAGCTCGACGGCAAGGTCGCGGTCATTACCGGCGGCACCACCGGCATGGCGCTGGCAGGCGCGAAGCTGTTCGTCGACGAGGGAGCGCACGTCTTCATCACCGGCCGCCGCCAGGACGCCCTGGACGAGGCCGTGAAGCAGATCGGCCGCAACGTCACCGGCGTCCAGGGCGACGCCGCCGACCTGGACGACCTGGACCGCCTGTACGACACCGTCAAGCGGGAGAAGGGAAGCCTCGACGTGCTGTGGGCCAGCGCAGGCGGGGGCGAGCCCGCCCCGCTCGGCGAGATCACCGAGGCCCACTTCGACGCCGCGTTCTACCTCAACGCTCGCGGCACCCTGTTCACCGTCCAGAAGGCCCTTCCGCTCTTCAACGACGGCGGCTCCATCCTCATGACCGGCTCCAACGCCTCCCTCGGCGCCTTCCCCGGCTGGAGCGTCTACGCCGGCAGCAAGGCCGTCCAGCAGGCATGGGCCCGCGTCTGGCTCAACGAGCTCAAGGACCGCCGCATCCGTGTCAACGTCCTGACCCCCGGCCAGGTCGCCACCGCCAAGCAGGAAGAACTCTTCGACGAGGCCACCAAGCGCCAGTTCGAGTCCCTCATCCCCCGCGGCCAGATGGGCCGCCCCGACGAAATCGCCACCGCCGCCCTCTTCCTCGCCTCCGACGACTCCAGCTACGTCAACGGCATGGAACTCGTCGCCGACGGCGGCACCACCGCCATCTGAACCGGACACCACACAACCAGGGCAGGACATCTCATGAGCAGCATCAGCATCATCGGCACCGGGAACATGGCCCGCACCATCGGCACGCGGGCGGTAGGGGGCGGCAACACCGTCGAGGTCATGGGCCGCGATCAGTCCAAGGCCGCTGACCTGGCCAAGGCTCTCGGCGGCGGCGCCACGAGGGGAGAATGGGGCGCCGCCCCGGCCGGGGACATCGTCATCGTGGCCCTGTTGTACGACGGTGTCGTGCCGGTCGTCGCCCAGTACGGAGACGCTCTCGCCGGCAAGGTCATCGTCGACATCAGCAATCCCTTCAACTCCACGTTCGACGGGCTGGCCCACCGCGAGGAGACCTCGACCGCGGAGGAAGTCGCCAAGGCGGCCCCGGCCAGCGCCAGCGTGGTGAAGGCGTTCAACACCGTCTTCCGCCATGTCCTGGAGAAGGGCCGGCCCGACGTCTTCATCGCCGGCGACAACGCGCGGGCCAAGACAAGTGTGGAGGCGTTCATCGAGAGCCTCGGGCTGCGCCCGCTGGACGTCGGCGGCCTGAAAATGGCGCACTGGCTGGAAGGAACGGGCGTGGTCACGGTGGGCCTCGCCAACCACGGGGTGGGGAACTTGGACTTCTCCCTCAGCATCACCGAACTTCCCGTCCGAGCAAACGGCTGACGGATCACCGAAGCACTCGCCGATGAAGCCTGGTTTCACACTTCCCATGGTCGGGCCCGCTGTTGAGGGAGATGTTCGAAGTCTCAACCCACCGGCACCGGAGCCCTGTTGATTCCCTGTCCTGCCGCACTCGACCTCCCGCACACCCTGGTCGAGTGGGTCACAATGCCGCGATTCCGCGCCGGCTGGAGATCGTGGACGCCTTTCCCATGACCGTGAGCGGAAAGGTCAGAAAGATCGAACCGCGGGAGCGGTTCTCGGGTTCGGGCTCGGGTTCGGGCTCGGGTTCCGGCTCCGGCTCGGGTTCGGGGTTCCCGGCGTAGGGCGGATACGGGAAAGTCCCGCCGGGCGGCTGTCGTGTGACCGGCGCCCGGCGGGACTTTCCCGT
>NZ_FMDK01000688.1 GCF_900091995.1 Streptomyces sp. MnatMP-M17 | reverse complement strand
CCGCCCCCCGCCGTACCGCTGCCCGCCGCGACCCGGGAGGCCGTGAGCCTACGGGCCGCCGAGCGCCTCAAACCGGGTCCCTGGAGGGGCCGGTGACCGGCATACCGGCACGGCACCGGACCGAGGGCGGACGCCGGACCGAGGGCGGACGCCGGGCCAAGGGCGGACGCCGGGCCAAGGGCGGGCGGCGGTCCACCGGTATCGCGCTCGTCCTGGCCGCCGCAGGCGCGCTGCTCGTCGGCCTCGGGATCGGAGCCACGGGACCGGGAGCGCCCGGCGGCAGGGACGACTCGGCCGACGGACCGTGCGCGGCGGGCCCGTTGCTGGAGCCGCCCTGCGGCGCCTGGTGGGGCGCGTATGTGCCGTATGCGGAGAACGGTTCGCTCAAGGACGCGGTGTACGGCTTCGAGAAGAAGATCGGCCGCAAGCTGGATCTTGTCTACAACTACCACGACATGTCCAACACCGCCCGCGACGGTGTGCTGCTCACGCCCGACGAACGCGAGCTGGGCCGGGACCGGATGCTGATGCTGGCCTGGGAGTCCACCGTATGGACCGAGCCGCACCACAAGAACTGGACCGAGACCCAGCTCGGCTGGCGCAATGTCGCCGCCGGGAAGTTCGACGAGGAGATCATCGATCCGCAGGCCCGCCGTCTCAAGGCGTACGGCAAGCGCGTCTTCTTCTCCTTCGACCAGGAGACCGACTTCCGTACTCCGGACGCGGGCACGCCCGAGGAGTTCATCGCCGCCTACCGCCATATCCACGACCGGTTCGAGAAGCTCGGTGTGGACAATGTGGTGTGGGTGTGGACGGTCTCCGGCTATCTGGGCAACGCCGAGCTGATGAAGTCGCTCTATCCGGGCGACGAGTACGTGGACTGGATCGGCATGGACCAGTACAACTACTTCGCCTGTCATGACTCACCGAACTGGCTGGACTTCGAGCGCAGCCAGCGGCCGTCCTACGAGTGGCTGCGCGAGAATGTGTCCGACCGGAAACCGGTCATGCTCGCCGAGTTCAGTACGGCGCCCGATCCCGCCCGTCCCGGCCGGCAGCGCGGCTGGTACGAGAAGATCCCGGAGGTCGTGCCGACGCTCCCCCGGGTACGGGCGCTGGTGCACTGGAACCGTCCCGTACCGGGCCGGCACTGCGATCTCACTGTCAACAAGGGCCCGGCGCTGGAGGGCTATCGCGAAGCGGGCCGCGATCCGTACTTCCGCCAGCCCGTTCCCGCACGGTGACGATGACGGTGACGGCGTACGGCGAGGGCCACCGCCGTCACTCCGCACAGCCCGCACAGCCCTGCCGTCACGGGCAGCGCGACCGTCGCGAACGGATGCTGCGCCGCCCAGCCCGCCACGGCGAGCACCCACACCACGCTCGCCGTGACGCGTCTGTCCGTACGCAGTGCCCACAGCGTGAGGGCGGTCAGCACCAGGCAGAGCAGTTGCAGGGCGACGGGCAGGGTCCGCAGCACCGCGTCGGGAAGGTCCGCGACGGCACCGTGCCAGAGACCTGACGCCCGGTCGGGCGGTACGCCCAGCAGCGGAGGCGCGGAGTGCAGCGCGGCGAAGGTGGTCAGCGGTCCCAGCGCGAGCAGCACCGGGCCCGGCCGGTCGAGTGAGACGGTGGCGCACTGGACGACGATCAGCAGGATGCCCGCGATCAGGGTGAACGGCGGCAGCACATCGAGGAGTTGAGCACCGGTGAGCCGATCGAGGCCGATGTCCTCGGCCTGTGCGAGCGGCGACCAGAACAGTCCGCCCGCGATCCCGAGCAGCAGCCACAGCAGACTGACCGTCCGGCTCTCGTCGACGGGCGCGGATACGGCCGCGGGCGCGGGCGACGGAACGGATATCGGAAGGCCGACGGCCGGAGTCGCGGTGTCGTGGACACCGCGCAGACAGGCCGTGCGCTCCGCCCAGGTCGTGCCGTACTCCGCCCGCTCCCGTGACGCCTCCTCGGCCGTGTCCGTACGGCGCCGGGCGGCCCTGCGGGCCCACTCGGTGCCGTACTCGTCCGCGCCCGCGCCTGGCCCCGCTGCCCTCTGTTCCTGCCTCCGTTGTTTCAGCCCGCGCCCGCGCCCGCGCCCACGCTCCCGTCCCGTACGGTGACCGTCCCGCAGCGCCGCCCGTAGTCCCGGCGCCGCCACCAGCGCGACCAGCGTCATGGACAGCAGCATCGCCAGCCCCGCGCCCGAGATCCCGGCCGGGCCGAGCAGGAACAGCGCGCTGCCCAGGACGAGTACGCACATGGCGCCCTGGAGCGCGGCGAGCATGCCCGTACGGCCCTGGACGCGCAGCACGCCGATGTACAGCTCCACGACGACCCGGGGCAGGGCGGCGGCGGCCAGCAGCCGCAGCACGGTCGTGCCGTTGCGCGCGTAGTCGTCGCCGAAGGGCGCGAGGACCTGTGGTGCGAAGAGCACCAGTATCAGCACCACGGGCACCAGCAGGAATGTCATCCGGCGCAGCGCTCCGCGTACGCCCTCGGCGAGCCGGTCCGGACTGTGCGAGGCGTGCGCGGTGAGCGAGGAGGCCATGTTGATGGCCATGAACTCCATCGTGCCGCCCACGGTGTAGGCCGTGTAGAAGAAGGCGTTGTGCGCGGCGTCGAAGCGGACCGCGACCATCACCGGCAGCAGATTGATCATCGCCAGACTGAACAGCGCGCCGACCGAGTCACCGGCCAGGAACCGTCCGATGTCGGCCGGCCGCGGCGGCTCGCGGTCCCGGTCGGCCGCCGCCTGCCGGGGGATGAGCCTGCGGAAGACCAGCCAGCCGAGCGGCAGCACGGACAGGGCGATGGCCGCCGCCCAGGAGACGAAGACTCCGAGTACGGGCAGCGCGCCGGCGAACACGGCGAGCAGCAGCAGCTTGCCGATGGAGAACACGGCGTTGCCGACGGGCACCCAGAAGGCCTTGCGCAGCCCGGTCAGTACGCCGTCCTGGAGCGTGAGCAGCGCCCAGGCGACACAGGAGGCGGTGAAGACGAGGCCCGCCGTGACACCGTGGAGCGGTGCGTAGGACGGGCCCCACAGATCGAGCGTCAGCAGAAACACCACGCAGGCGACACACACGACCAGTGAGCTGATGGTGTAGGCCCGCCACACCAGCGGCCCGGTGGCCCGACCGGCGCGCGGCACATAGCGCACCACCGCGCCAATCATGGTGGTGGCGGTGATCGAGGCCAGCAGCCGCATGGCGGCGATGGCGGCCGAGCCCTGCCCTACCGCCTCCTCCGTGTAGTAGCGCGCGGCGACCAGCCAGAAGCCGAGGCCCAGGGCGGCGGAGACACCGGTGGAGAGCATCAGGGCATAGGCGTTGCGGAACATCGAGTCGCCGCCGCCGGACTCCGTCTGTGTCCGCTGTGTCCGCTGTGTCCCCGAGGCGCCGGGCACGGAATCCGCCTGGCCGGCGGCCGGCTTCCCTAACCGGGCGGTGTCAGCCACCGCCGCCGAACCCTTCGCCGCCGAGCCCTCCTCGTTCCATGGGCCGTTCGTCCGGTTGCTCCACCGGCCGGGCGCCCAGCGTGGTGAGAACGGAGATCACCTGGTCGGCCCGGCGCGGGTCGACGGGCAGCGCGTGCCGCGCGAACCAGGCGGCCGGTCCCGGCGCGGGCGAGGGATCGGTGAAGACCTCGCCCGCGTAGACGTCCAGCGGCGGATCGTAGAGATATCCGGTGGTGACGCGGTGCCGGGCGAGGGCGGCGATGGCCGCGTCCCGGTCCTCGACCAGCAACGGCACCCGGAACAGCGGCTGTACAGGTTCCGAGCGGCTGCCGCTCCAGGGACCGCCCGCCCC
>NZ_FMDK01001038.1 GCF_900091995.1 Streptomyces sp. MnatMP-M17 | reverse complement strand
GTTAGCCGGTGTTGAACTGAGGCTGGCCGCAGCAGCTCTGCGCCTCGGGAAAGTCGACTTCGACACCCAGCCGTTCGAGGAGCCGTACGGTCGCGATCCCGGTGGACGGATAGACGGCGTCATTGACACAGGTGACGAAAAGGGCGGCACGCATGGGCGGAGCATATGCGGTGTGCGGTGATACGCGTAAGCCCTTCGAGAGGCGACGGAGATCGCGAAAAGGCGTCAGACCTCCGATGAGTAGCACGCGGCGGGCATACGGCAGACTCGACGTGGTGAGAAAGATCTATGTCATCGGTATCGGAGCGGGCGACCCGGACCAGCTCACCGTGCAGGCGGTCAGAGCGCTCAACGAGGTGGATGTCTTCTTCCTCCTCGACAAGGGTGCGGAGAAGGCCGATCTCATCGGTCTGCGGCACGAGATCCTGCGCCGGTATGCCGAGGGCGACCGCTACCGGCTGGTGGAGGCCCGCGATCCACTGCGGGACGCCGCGGCCGACGGTGCCGGCTATCCCGGGACCGTCGACGACTGGCGGAGCCGGCGGGCCGATCTCTACGAGCGCATGATCACCGACGAGCTGGGCGAAGGGCCGGACGACGACCGGACCGGCGCGTTCCTGGTCTGGGGCGATCCCGCCCTGTACGACTCCACGCTCGGGATCCTGGCAGAGGTCCTGGCACGTGGCACGGTCCGGTTCGAGCACGAGGTGATCCCGGGCATCAGCAGTGTCTCCGCGCTCGCCGCCAGGCACCGGATCGGGCTGAACCGGGTGGGCGGGCCGGTGCAGATCACCACGGGCCGACGGCTCGCGGAGGGATGGCCGGAGGGCGTGGACGACCTCGTCGTGATGCTCGACGCGCACCAGTCCTTCCGGCACCATCTCGCGGCCGATCCGGTCATCCACTGGGGCGCCTATGTGGGAACGGAGGACGAGATCCTGGTCTCCGGGCGGCTCTCGGAGGTGGCCGGCCGTATCGAGGAGCTCCGGTCGGCGGCCCGGGAGCGCAAGGGCTGGATCATGGACACCTATCTGCTGCGCCGGGACCGGGAGCCGGACCGCGACCGGGATCTCCACGCGGAATGACCCGGGAAATGAAACGTTCAAATCCACTCCGCCCTCAACTCCCCCTCAACTCCCCGTCGCCCTTCCTCCAGTTCCCCCGTCAGCCCCTCTTCCGGCTCCGCTCGTCAGCTCCGTCCCACGAACTCCCACTCGCCATGCGTCGCGCGGTACACCACGAAGCCCGGCTCCGTACGCAGATACACGGCGCCGCCCGGCGCCCGCACCTCCTCGCGGCGGGCCGCCGGTACATGGATCTCGGCGCTCGCGCCGACCGGCACCCGTACGGTGAGCCGCAGTTCCCGGCCGATCAGCGACCATGCCACTGAGGCCGTGCCACGGACCGTACGGATCGAGGTGCGTGCCCAGCTGACTCCGGTCCGGCCGTCGGGCCGTACGGTGAAGGTCCGGTAGCCCGCGTCCCCAGGGCGCAGCCCGGCGACGTTCTCGTACAGCCACTGGACGACCGTGCCCTGGAAGTAGTGGTCGCGCGAGCGGGAGTCGAGCGGCCACATCTCCCACATGGTGTCGGCACCGTGGTCGAACCAGTAGCCCCAGCTCGGATATGTACGCTGGGTGGCTATGGCGTGCGCGACATCCGGGCGGCCGTGGGCGCACAGGACCCGCAGCAGCACGCTCGTGCCCAGGGCGCCGGTGTTGAGATGGTTGCTACGGGCGGTGATGTCGGCGACGAGACTGTCCAGCACCGAGGCGCGGGCGCCGCTCGGGACCAGGCCGAAGGCCAGCGGCAGGGCGTTGGAGGTCTGCCGGTAGCCGGGATCCTTCGCGGTCCTGTAGTGACCGGAAGAGGTGTCGAGAAAGGCCGCGTTGAAGGCGTCCCGCAGCCCGTCGGCCGCCGCGCGGTAGCGCACCGCGTCCTCGTCGTGGCCCAGCAGCTCGCCCATCTCGGCCGTCTGGGTGAGCGCGCGGTGCAGATACGCGGTCGCCGTCAGCCGGGTGTCCTCGGGCGGATTTCCGCCGTAGCCGGGCGGCAGATAATCGCCGAGCGCGGTGACCGCGAGACCGTCCACCAGCCGGTCCAACTCCCAGTCCAGATACCGGATCAGAGTCGGCCAGTGCTCGCGCGCCACGCGGTCGTCGCCGTAGATCCGGTACATCTCCCGTATCAGGAACGGATATACGGTCGTCCACTCCGGCGACGGCCCGAGATCACCGTAGCCCCAGCCGCCGCTGGGAACGATCACCGGGAGCTGGCCGTCCGGGTTCTGACTGTCCGCCAGATCGCCGAGCCACTTGCCCAGAAAGCGGTGCACTCCGAAGGCATAGGTCATGACGGGCGCGCCGAGCTGTGCGTCGCCGGTCCAGCCGTTCTTCTCGTACATGGGCGTGTCGGTGGGTATGCCGTGCAGATTGTTGAGCAGGGTGCGGCGCATCGCCCGGTCGAGCTGTTCGTAGAAGGGCTCGGAGCAGCGGAAGTCACTGACCTCGGCCACCTTCGAATGGACGACACGGCCCTGGACATCGGCGGGGAGCGGGCGTGTGGGCAGCCCGCTGACCTGGACATAGCGGAAGCCCTTGTACGAGAACGAGGGCTCCCACACCTCCGTACCGCCGCCCGCGCAGATGTACTCGTCGCGCTGGAAGCGGCCCGGCACATGTCCGGTCTCGGCGTGCACGGTGCCGTCGTCCTTGAGCTTCTCGCCGTGGACGAGCTGGACGGTGGTGCCGGCCGGGGCCTGTACGGTCAGCCTGCTCCAGCCCGCGGTCGTACGGCCCATGTCCACGACATACACACCGGGACGCGGCTCACTGATCGCGGTGGGAGTGAGCGTCTCCACGACCTCGATCGGATCGAGCGGCTGGGCGCGCAGGCTGCCTCCGGGAGCCGGCTGGGCGCTGGGACGGCGCCATGCGCTGTCGTCGAAGCCTGGCCGGGTCCAGCCCTCGGGCGCCAGCCGGGCGTCGTATGTCTCGCCCGCGTAGAGGGAGTTGGTGAGCGTGGGGCCTTCGGTGATACGCCAGTCGGTGTCGGAGACGACGGTGGTCCGGGAGCCGTCGGAGTGTTCCATCTCCAGTCGGCACAGGAGCCGGGGCTCGCCGTGCCAGGGCGGCCGGTGCCAGTTCCAGACATTGGGAGTGGTCATTCCGTAGAAGCCCCGGCCGAGTGTCACGCCGATGGCGTTGTCTCCTCGCCGCAGGAGCGAGGTCACATCGTGCACCGCGTACAGCACCGTCTCGTCGTAGTCGGTGAAGGCCGGATCGAGCACCTGACTGCCGACACGCTTCCCGTTCAACTCAGCGACGTAGTAGGCGAGTCCGCTGATATAGAGCCGGGCACGCCTGACCGGTCGGGTGACGGTGAACTCGCGGCGCAGCAGAGGCACGGGCGCCTCGGGCACGGCGAACGACACACCGGTGCCCCATGGTCCCTGGCCGTACGGAGCGAGGACGGCGGCCTCGGTCCAGGCGCTGTCGTCGAAGTCCGGGCGCTCCCAGCCTGGTTGCTCGGTCTCGGCAGCGCGCCAGCCCGCACCGGTGACGAGTTGGTGGCGCACGCCGTCGGCGGTCTCGATCAGCAGCCGGACCAGCAGTCCCGCCGGATTGACGGAGACATTGCCGCGGTTGGTGGCACGGGCGGCGAGGACGAGCCGGCCGTCGGCGGCGGACCGTACGGCCTCGGTGACATCGGCCATCAGACCGGTGCGCCAGCCGTCCACCTGCTCGGGCGCGTGGAGCGTCCACCGGCCGTTGAGATGGAGAGTGAAGTCGTCGTCGGCGGTGGCGAGGAGAGTCGCGCGGACGATGTCGGGGCGGGCGG
>NZ_FMDK01000048.1 GCF_900091995.1 Streptomyces sp. MnatMP-M17 | reverse complement strand
CCGAGCCGTCGCCGAGCCGGGCGGCCGTCATCCGGTACGGCTCGCCGTCCACGTCCACATCGCGCGCCGTGTCGTAACGGGCCGCCGCCACCGGATCCTCGACCGCCGCGGCCAGGGCCCGCTGGCGCTCGCTCGGCGGGATCCCGGTGAAGGACATCGGCCTGCCCGAGCCTTCGACGGCCACGAAGACCGTTTCGGGCTTGGGCAGGGTGCTCGCGCCCGACTCGCCGGGCGCGAGGATGTCCCGTACCGCGGCGAGCGCGCTCAGGGACTCGATCTGCTTCATGGTGATCCCGCTGCGCTGAAGGCCCTCGCGCGAGCCGGTCAGCTCGGAGTCGATGGCGCCGAGCAGATAGTGGCGGAGCCCGAAGAGGCTGACGGCGGTCGCGACGGCGATCCCGAGGGCGAGCAGCAGCACATTGACGAACGTGAGCCTGGTCCGCAGCGAGTGCGTGCGGCGCGGACGTATTCGTTGCGACGGTGTGCGGTGCGGACGCCCGGTCCGGCTCACGCCGGGCTCGCCAGGCCGTATCCCACACCTCTGCGGGTGGTGATCAACGGCGGTCCCAGCGGATCGAGTTTGCGGCGCAGATAGCTGATGTACGTCTCCACGACGGTCGACTCGGCCGCGTGCTCGTACCGCCAGACATGACGGAGCAACTGCTCCTTCGTCACCACGGAACCGGCGTTGCGCACCAGGAAACGCAGCAGCGCGTACTCGGTGGGCGTGAGATCCACGGGCCGGCCCGCCCTGCGCACGGTGTACGTCGCCTCGTCCAGCTCCAGATCCGCGTAGCGCAGCGGCGGCCGGGCGGGCAGCCGGTCCGCGGGCCGCGTACGGCGCAGCACGGCCCGGATCCGGGCGATCACCTCGTCCACATTGAACGGCTTGGTGATGTAGTCGTCGCCGAGCCCGAGGCCGCCGACGATCTCGGCGGGCGCGTCCCGCGCGGTGATGAAGACCACCGCGATCTCCGGGTGGCACTCGCGCAGTTGACGGCCGATCTCACGGCCGTCGCCGTCCGGCAGCATCACGTCGAGCAGCGCCACATCGGGCCGCGTCCGCCGTACCGCCTCCGCGGCCTGCCGCACGCTCCCGGCGGACACCACCTCGAACCGGTGGTACCGCAGGGCGATGGCGAGGACGTCCGCGATGCTCGGCTCGTCCTCGACGACCAGGACGGTTGCCGTCGCCGCCGCTGCCGTCCCGTCCCCAGCTGTCATGCCCCCAGTATCCGTACCGCGCTCGCCTCGGGCACCGCGGCCGCTTGGGAGTTCCTTGTGAGTCATGGCCGCGCCACGCCGTACGCCGGGCGGCGGCCCGATTCTGGGATCCGGCCAGGGGGACGGCCAGGAAACGACCGGGAAAGAGGGGTGGACATCGTGGAGGCATGGGCACGCTGGTGCTACCGGCACAAGGGGGTGGTGCGGTTGCCGGCCTGGCTGGACAGGCGGCTTTCCCGCGTCGCGACGGATCCGCGCGAGAAGGCACCGGAACCCACCCCGGACCCCTCACCCGGCCCGGCCCACGCGACGGCGGTGCACGGTTTCGTACGCTCGTCCGAGGGCGACCCGGTCGGCTCGGCAACCCTCACCCTGCTCACCCCGGCGGGCCGCCGGCTCGACCAGGTGGAGTCCCTGGCAGACGGCTCCTACATCCTCGCGGCTCCAGCAGCAGGCCCGTACCGACTCCTGATCACCTCCCCCGGCTACGCCCCCTGGACCCGCCGCATCACCATCGCCCCGGAGGCAACCGTCCACGACCTGACCCTCACGGAAGAGATCGCGGACGCGATCAACTGAGACCCCAGCCGGTCGGTCGGCGGCCGCGGCCCAAGGCACACCGGACCCCCTCCTCGCGGCGGGGTCCGGATCAGTTCAGGGACTTCTCGATCGCCTCGAAGATGTCCGAGTCCGTCTCCTTCTGCCAGTCCGGGAGGTCGGGCCAGTCCGCGACGTAACCGGGCTTCGGATTCCCGAAGTGCTTGAACATCTGAGCCGTCCAGCATGTGGCGACGAAGCGGCTCTTCTGCTCGCGAGTGAGGCGCGAGGCATGGCCACCGCTCAGGGCAAGGAACTGGCGCACCTGCTCGTAGACGGCGCCGGCTGCTTCACGCTCCCACTCCGGGGTGTCCTCCCAAGGCGTCACATAGCCGGGCTTGGGCTCGCCGGGAAAGTGTTCACGTACCCCCGCGATCCACGTCTCACGGAACAGCCGCGCGCCCTCGGTCTGCGACATGCCTACCCCTCTCGGTGCGTTGCGCTCAGCGCGTCGATCTCGGCGTCCAGCTCGGCAACGCGGACATCGTGTGCGAGACCGCCGAAGTCCGCGCGTAGAGCCTGGAGTCTACGGACGACATAGCCCGAGGAAGATTCTTGCGCGAGATGAAGTGCCTGGCGGCCATAGGCGACGACTTGTTCCGGATCCTTGCGCTTGACGCCGATGGCGGCCAGATTGGCGAGGACGACACCCCGCCGCCGAAACGACTGGCCTTCTGCGAGGGCCACTTGGCCAAGAGCGCCCCGGAGGGTCCGTTCGGCGAGATCGAGCCGGCCGAGCTGCACGTACCGTGCTCCACGTTCCTCCGCTAGGCGTGAGCCGTCGAAGCGGAGCCATCCCTTGTTCTGCGTCGGTCCAGCCAGGTGTACGACTTTCTCGGCCTCGTCCAGCGCGCGTTCGCAGGCTTCAAGGTCGCCGAGTCCAGCGAATGCCTCGGCCCGCACCGCAGCAACCCAATGCCGTGTCGAGAGCGAACTGTCTCCGCGCCGGGCGATTCGTTCAGCGGCCGACAGGACGCCCACAGCTTCCTGGTAACGCCGTTCGTGTACATCGACGTAGGCGTGACGGGTGAGAGCGCAGGCCCAGAGGTCGTATGATCCGGCCTCTTTGCTGGCCGACGCGTCACGTCGTCCCTATCCCCTGAACCGTAGCGGTCCCCTGAGTCCTGGCGGTCGCCCGAAGACGACCTTACGGCCTCGTGGCGCATGGTTGCGGGCTGGACCATCAGAGCATCGAGTTCGGCGAGACCGAGCCCCAGCGCCTCGGCGTATCTGGGGCGTAACGATGGCTGGATGGTGGTCTTTCCGGTTTCCCACCGGCCCACTGTCGTCCGGTCGACACCAAGCACATGCGCGAGACCTTCCTGGCTGTAGCCCAGCGCTCTCCGCCTCTTAGCAAGGCCAACCAGCAGCCCCTTTCCACGCTCTGCCGGTCACCGCGGCAGAACGGGTGTCC
Source organism: Streptomyces sp. MnatMP-M17 (assembly GCF_900091995.1). Taxonomy (GTDB): domain Bacteria; phylum Actinomycetota; class Actinomycetes; order Streptomycetales; family Streptomycetaceae; genus Streptomyces. The sequence continues at coordinate 7,322 of NZ_FMDK01000048.1, read as the reverse complement.
ACAGCGCACGGTTTTGCGTCAAGCCTGCCGCACGAATGCCGTGGAGAGTGCCCGTATGGAGCGGTTCCCTGGACATTGTCAGCATGAACAACTGGCTGAAGCCAGAACAAGTCGCGGCTGACCTTTCACCCCCGGAGGGAAGACCGCGTGACCACACCTGCAACAAGATCCACCGCAATCGGCGCCCCGGGCTGCAGCGAAACGCTCCCTTGCGAGGATGCCTCCGCGCGCCGTGCTCGTCTGCTGGTCGGTGCGGCCCTCAATGCCTGGGGACTCGGCGACCTCGTCGACACCGGCGCGCTGGTTGTCTCCGAACTCGTCGCCAACGCAGTTCAGCACAGCGGATGCCCGACGATGCGCGTGAGCGTCATCCGCAGCTCCGATGACCGAGTACGTATCACCGTCAGCGACAACTCCCGTGCGACGCCTGTCGTCCGTAAGCCCAGCAGTGACGCGGAGGCAGGCCGCGGCATGCTCCTCATCGAGGCTCATGCCTGCCGTTGGGGCACTGACGTGTGTCAATGGGGAAAGCATGTCTGGGCGGAACTGCTTGTCAAAACCCAGACCATCGTGTGATGTCGCAAGGCAGTGCACGCAGGGCCGTCAGACCGGTCAGTCGGTCTCGGGCTCCGGCTGGGGCCTCGTCTTGCGCGAGGCCGCTGCCTCCGCCATGCCCGGGAGGAAGTCCGTGAACAGCTCGTGCACATCACGGACGAGCGGCCGTAGCACGCGGAAGCGGGAGAGCGCGACGCCTCGTGCGGTCAGCAGGGCGCCGCGCTCCGCCAGGCGGCGGCTGCGGGTGCTGTTCTCCGAGCGGTCGAAGACCCAGTACAGGACGAGTCCCATCTGCGAGAGCCACATCAACTCGGGCAGTATGTCGGCCAGTTCGTCCGCGACCTTCGCCTTGGAGCCGACCAGCGCCTCCCGGTGGACGGCGATGGCCGCGTCGCGGGCGTGTTCGGACTCCGGGGAGAAAGGGCTCAGCGGACTCTCGGGATCCGCCGCGTTCTTGAAGAACTGCGCGGCGAACTCGTGGTACGGCGAGGCGATGTCGAGCCAGACCTTCAGCACGCCCGCCATCCGTGCTTCGAGATCGGTCTCGCGGTCCAGCACCGGCCGGACCGCCACCCGGTGTTCGGCGGCGATCCGGTCGTAGAAGCCCTGGACGAGATGTTCCTTGGACGAGAAGTAGTAGTACGCGTTCCCCACGGAGACTCCGGCCTCCTGGGCGATGGCCCGCATGGTCGTCCTGTCGTAACCGCGCTCCTGGAAGAGCCGCAGCGCGGTTTCGAGGATGAGCGTACGGGTCTGTTCGCTCTTGGCGGCCGGGGCCTTGGATCTGCTGGCGCCCTTGGAGGTTCCGGCGTCCTGCGCGTCCTTCACGGCGTTCTCGTCCTTCACAGTGCCCGAGCCTAATGCGACGGAGCGGGCACCTCGCACGCTCCGTCGCAGGACGCGGCCGTCAGCTCCCGGTACTTCGCGGCGGCGAGCACCGTCACCCTGGCGAAGGGAGCGCCGGCCGGAGTGGCCAGCCAGTGGGCCTTGGGCCGGTGTTCGGCCAGGGCCCAGAGGCAGACGATCCAGGCGGCCGTACCCCGGTAGATCTGGCCCCGGTCACCGATGACGGTGATCTCCTTGAGCGTGGAGCCGTGATCGAGGTCCGGATAGCGCCGCCGTGCCTCCTGCGAGGCGGCGGGCACCAGCTCGATCGGTACGAGCTGACGCTGGCGCAGCAGCCAGTGCCGTACATGCACACAGAGCGGGCACTGCGCGTCGTACAGCACGGTCAACCGGTGCACGGGCGTGCGGACTTCGGTCCCGGTCATGGCCGCTCACACTCCGGCGGCCGGAGCGGCCGGACCGGCCCAAGGGCCCTTGTCGGCCGGTCCCGTCCAGCCCTGCGGCGGCACCGGAGGCCGCTGCTCGCGCTCCATGATTCCGCGCCGCCGGATCTTGTTGAGCACATAGACATTGCCGAGATGCATCACTCCGAGCACGAGCAGCACCACACCGATCTTCACCGAGAGCGCCTCGAAGAGCCCGCGGGCGTTCTCGACGGCGTCGGCGTTCTTGAGATAGAGCGCGACGAAGCCGAGGTTGACCAGATAGAAGCCGACCACCAGCAGATGGTTGACGGCGTCCGCGAGCTTCTCGTCCCCATGGAGCACATCGGCGAGAAAGATCCGCCCGTTTCTGCTCAGTGTCCGGGCCACCCACACGGTCAGCGCCCCGCTGATCAGCAGGTAGACCACATACGCGACAACAGTGAGGTCCATCCCCCACCCTCCCTTTGAACACGTTCAAAAGCTGGATGTCATGGACTGTAGACCTATTTTTGAACATGTTCAAGCGGGAGTTGGCGGGCGGCGGAAGGCAGCGAAAACGCGTCCGGCGCCGGGGAGTTCCCGGCGCCGGACGCGATGGTGAAGCTGTGTCAGTCGGTCACATGGCGCTCAGTGAGCGGGCGTAGTTGATCTGGCCCATGACGGCGTGGAAGGCGCCCGGATGGTTGGCCGGGATCATGGTCGAGTGGTGTGTGCCGCCGCTGGTCACGGAGACCTGGATGAAGCCGGTCGTCGTCTTCTCCTTCATCAGCAGGAAGAGCAGACCGACCAGACAGAAGAGGAAGAAGACGATCGCCAGGACGATGGCGTAGGCCGGGATCTTCTCCTCCGTACGGGACATGTCCGTCGCGTTCCAGACCGCGCCCTTGAGCGGCAGTGTGCCCGACGGTGTCACGATCGAGTCGGGCAGCACGGTGATGTCACCTATCGACACCAGCGGTGTGCCGCCGCCCATCGGTACGGGATACGGGGCGCGGGCCTGCGGATAGCCGTAGCCGGGCGGGGGCGTGGCGCCCGGGTGGCCGTAGCCGGGCATCGAGCCCGATCCGCCGTCGATGAGCGTGGGATTGGGGAAGTCGTACTCCGGCGTGCCCGGCGCTCCGGTCGCTCCCGGCCCAGTCACCGGCCCCGGACCCGGCGACTGCGGCGGCGGCCCCCATGTGTACTCCCCGTCCGCGTACGGATTCGGCTCCGTCATCTCTCCCCGCTTCCCCTGGTCCCGAATGCACCACCGATCCTGGCACAGGAAGGGCCCGCTTCTGAATGGACTTCCCCACAGAAACGGGCCCTTGGAGCGAACGTGCTCAGAGGAGCGAACGTGCTCAGAAGCGACGCGTGATCAGCGCGCGCTTGACCTCCTGGATCGCCTTGGTGACCTCGATACCGCGCGGGCAGGCGTCCGTGCAGTTGAACGTCGTGCGGCAACGCCACACACCGTCCTTGTCGTTGAGGATCTCCAGACGCTGCTCCGCGGCCTCGTCACGCGAGTCGAAGATGAAGCGGTGCGCGTTCACGATCGCGGCGGGACCGAAGTACTGGCCGTCGTTCCAGAAGACCGGGCAGGACGAGGTGCACGCGGCGCACAGGATGCACTTGGTGGTGTCGTCGAAGCGCTCGCGGTCCTCGGCGGACTGGAGCCGCTCCCGCGTGGGCTCGTTGCCGGAGGTGACCAGGAACGGCATCACATCGCGGTACGCCTGGAAGAACGGCTCCATGTCCACGATCAGGTCCTTCTGGACCGTGAGTCCCTTTATGGGCTCGATCGTGATCGGCTTGTCCGGGTTGATGTCCTTGATCAGCGTCTTGCACGCCAGCCGGTTACGGCCGTTGATACGCATCGCGTCCGAGCCGCAGATGCCGTGCGCGCAGGAGCGCCGGAAGGTGAGCGAGCCGTCCAGTTCCCACTTGATCTTGTGGAGACCGTCGAGCACCCGCTCCTTGGGATCGATGTCGATCTGGAAGTCCTGCCACTGGGCCTCGTCGGAGACCTCTGGGTTGAAGCGGCGGATCCGGAATGTGACCGTGATGTACGGAGAGGCGGCGGACTCCGCCTCGACCTTGTCCAGTACGGGTGTAGCCATCAGTACTTACGCTCCATCGGCTGGTAGCGGGTCTGGACGACCGGCTTGTAGTCGAGACGGATGGACTCGTTGCCGTCGTCGCCGACCTCGCGGTACGCCATGGTGTGGCGCATGAAGTTCACATCGTCACGGTTGGGGTAGTCCTCGCGGTAGTGACCGCCGCGGGACTCCTTGCGGGCGAGCGCGGACACGGCCATCACCTCGGCCAGATCGAGCAGGTTGCCCAGCTCGATCGCCTCCAGCAGATCCGTGTTGAAGCGCCGGCCCTTGTCCTGGACGGACACGTTCAGATAGCGCTCACGCAGCTCGCCGATCTTCTCGACGGCCGTCTTGATGGTCTGCTCCGTACGGAACACCATCACATTGGCGTCCATGCACTCCTGGAGCTCAAGGCGCAGCGTGGCGACGCGCTCCTTGCCGGTGGACGTACGCAGCTGCTCGACCTGCGCCTCGACCTGGGCCGCCGGGTTCTCGGGCAGCTCGACGTAGTCGTTCTTCAGGGCGTACTCGGCGGCGGCGATACCGGACCGGCGGCCGAAGACATTGATGTCCAGCAGCGAGTTGGTGCCCAGACGGTTGGCGCCGTGCACGGAGACACACGCGACCTCGCCGGCCGCGTACAGACCGGGCACGACCGTCGTGTTGTCGGCGAGGACCTCGCCCTGGACATTGGTCGGGATGCCGCCCATGGCGTAGTGCGCGGTCGGCTGGATCGGGATCGGGTCGGTGTACGGCTCGATGCCCAGATAGGTCCGCGCGAACTCGGTGATGTCGGGCAGCTTGGCGTCGAGCTGCTCCGGCGGGAGGTGCGTGAGGTCCAGATAGACATGGTCGCCCTCGGGACCGCAGCCGCGGCCCTCGCGGATCTCCGTGTAGATGGACCGGGACACCACATCGCGGGAGGCGAGGTCCTTCATGACGGGCGCGTACTTCTCCATGAAGCGCTCGCCGTCCTTGTTGCGGAGGATGCCGCCCTCACCGCGGGCGCCCTCCGTCAGCAGGATGCCCATGCGCCAGATGCCCGTCGGATGGAACTGGAAGAACTCCATGTCCTCCAGCGGCAGTCCGCGCCGGTAGCAGGCGGCCTGGCCGTCACCGGTCAGCGTGTGCGCGTTCGAGGTCACCTTGAAGAACTTGCCGGTGCCGCCGGACGCGTAGATCACGGACTTCGCCTGGAAGACATGGATCTCGCCGGTGGCCAGCTCGTACGCGACCACACCCGCCGACGTCTTGACGCCGTCGACCTCGGTGATGAGCTGGTCCAGGACGTAGAACTCGTTGAAGAACTCCACGCCCTCCTTGACGCAGTTCTGGTACAGCGTCTGGAGGATCATGTGGCCCGTACGGTCCGCGGCGTAGCAGGACCGGCGGACCGGCGCCTCGCCGTGGTTGCGGGAGTGGCCGCCGAAGCGGCGCTGGTCGATGGTGCCGTCCGGCGTCCGGTTGAACGGCAGGCCCATCTTCTCCAGGTCGAGGACCGCGTCGATGGCCTCCTTCGCCAGGATCTCGGCGGCGTCCTGGTCGACCAGATAGTCGCCGCCCTTGACCGTGTCGAAGGTGTGCCACTCCCAGTTGTCCTCCTCCACATTGGCGAGCGCGGCGGCCATACCGCCCTGCGCGGCGCCCGTGTGGGACCGGGTCGGGTAGAGCTTCGTCAGCACTGCGGTACGGCTGCGCTTGGTCGACTCGATGGCCGCGCGCATACCGGCGCCACCGGCGCCGACGATGACGGTGTCGTACTTATGGATCTTCATAGTGAGTCTCGTCAGCCCCGGCTTTAGCGGATGTTCGGGTCGAAGGTGAAGATCACCAGCGAGCCGAGAAGGATGGTGAACACCGTGGCGGTGTACAGCAGGCCCTTGAGCCACAGGCGCGTCGTGGCGCGCTCCGCGTAGTCGTTGATGACCGTACGGAGGCCGTTGCCGCCGTGCAGCATCGCCAGCCACAGCATCAGCAGATCCCAGACCTGCCAGAACGGCGAGGCCCAGCGGCCGGCCACAAAGGCGAAGCCGATCTTGGACACTCCGCCGTCCAGTACGAGCTGGATGATCAGATGGCCGATGACCAGGACGACCAGGACGACACCGGAGAGGCGCATGAAGAGCCACGCGGCCATCTCGAAGTTGCCGCGGGTCGACTTCGGAGTCTTGCCGGTCCGCTTGCGCGGCGCCTCGATGAGAGGCGCCGGGAAAGCAGCGCTGAACTGTCCCACAGGCTCCTCGCCCTCGACGTCACTGATCGCGGAGGTGGTGCTGTCGGCGACTGTGTTGTTGGTAGACATGGGCGGACTCTCAGCTCCCGAAGACTTGGCGCGCGGCGTGGCCGAGCACGGGGTAGAGGGCGCCCACCATCAGGACGAGCCAGATACCCACGGCGGTCCAGAGCATCTGCTTCTGGTAGCGCGGGCCCTTGGACCAGAAGTCCACGGCGATGACACGCAGGCCGTTGAGCGCGTGGAAGAGGATGGCGGCCACAAGGCCGTACTCGAGCAGTGCGACGACCGGGTTCTTGTAGGTCGCTACGACATCGTCGTAGGCCTCGGGAGAGACACGGACGAGAGCGGTGTCCAGCACGTGTACGAACAGGAAGAAGAAGATGAGGACGCCGGTGACTCGATGAGCCACCCAGGACCACATTCCTTCCCGGCCGCGGTACAGCGTTCCAGCCGGCACGGAAAAACCCTCCGGGAGCGGTGATCGAAGAGCCGGCCGCCATCTTCTACTCAATAAGCACAGTGGTGTCGGTCGCGCCCGGCCGGGTACGGTCCACCGGCCCTGGCCATGGTAGCGACGTGTTGTCGGTTCCTCCGCCCGGGGGCCCATAGGTGTGATCAAACAGGCAATCAAAGAGCCACGGACGGGCTATCGGGCCGGCCCGGAGAGCCCGGCTCCGGAGGGGCCGCATCCCGAATGGCTCGTATGGCTTGCATGGCTCGTATGGGCTGTATAGCTGGTTTGTCGGACATGGGCTGTGTGGTCGGTGCCGCCCGGCCCGGTGCCGCCCGGCTCCCTGGGTGTGGCGATCAGCAGCGCGATCCGGCTCCGGGCGAGCCGTCGCAGCTCGTCCGCGGCGACGGCCCGCTCGTGGTCGGGCTCGTGGGAGAGCCGGGTGCGGATGCCCGCGAGCACCTCGTCGAGATACTCCTCGGGCCGGTGGCCGTCGAGGCTGATCACAAAGGCGTGGCCGAAGCTGCTTTCGTACGCGGCGTGCGCGGCGCGCAGGGCGGTACGCGCGGCGGGCGGCGCGCTGTGCGGCGGGCCCGAGGACGACTCGTCGGCGAGCGCTTCGGAGAGATCGGCCTGCGAGAGGTCGTAGCTGGCCTCGTCGGCCGCCGCGAGCAGGGTGTCGAGATCCGGGTACGGGCGGTGCGCGGCGAGCCGCTGGGCCCAGCGGCGGG
>NZ_FMDK01000134.1 GCF_900091995.1 Streptomyces sp. MnatMP-M17 | reverse complement strand
GTCGCGGTGCCCGCGGCCGGCTCCCCGGCGGCCGTCGCAGCGCCCGCAGCGCCCGCCGTCATTCCGCCCGGCGACTACCAGCAGGTACAACTCGCCCTTGGTGGTGCCGAGTTGGGCGAGGCAATGTCCCTCGCGGTCCTGCCGGACCGCGCGGTCGTCCACACGGCCCGCGATGGCTCGGTCCGGTACACGGACGCCGCGGGCAATACGAAGACGGCCGGCAAGCTGGACGTCTACACGCATGACGAGGAAGGCCTCCAGGGCATAGCGGCCGACCCGGGCTTCGCCTCGAACCGCTATCTCTACCTGTACTACTCGCCCAAGCTGACCACTCCGGGCGGCGACGCCCCGGTCACCGGCAACGCCGCCTCCTTCGAGCCGTGGAAGGGCCACCTCAACCTCTCGCGGTTCACGCTGAAGACGGACGGCACGCTCGACATGGCGAGCGAGAAGGTCGTCCTCGAAGTGCCCAACGACCGCGGGCAGTGCTGCCACGTGGGTGGTGACATCGACTTCGACGCCGCCGGGAACCTGTATCTGACCACCGGTGACGACACCAACCCGTTCGAGTCGGCCGGCTACGCGCCGATCGACGAACGGACCGACCGTAACCCGCAGTTCGACGCCCAGCGCTCCTCGGGCAACACCAACGACCTGCGCGGCAAGGTCCTCAGGATCAAGCCGACGGCCGCCGGCGGCTACACCGTCCCGGCCGGCAACCTCTTCGCTCCCGGTACGGCCAACACCCGGCCCGAGATCTACGCGATGGGCTTCCGCAACCCGTTCCGGATGTCCGTCGACAAGGCCACCGGCATCGTCTACCTCGGCGACTACGGCCCCGACGCCGGAGGCACCGACGGCGGCGGGCGCGGACCCAGCGGCCAGGTCGAGTTCAACCGCATCACCGCGCCGGGGAACTACGGCTGGCCGTACTGCACCGGCACGAACACCGCCGCCGAGACCTACGGTGAGTACACCTTCCCGAACGGTCCCTCCGGAGCGAAGTACAACTGCGCGGGCGGCCCGACCAACAACTCCTTCCGCAACACCGGTCAGGCCACTCTGCCTCCGGCCAAGCCGAGCTGGATCAAGTACGGCGGCGACGCCGGCTCCCCGCCCGAGTTCGGCGGCGGCTCCGAGTCGCCCATGGGCGGACCGGTCTACCGCTACGACCCGAACCTGAACTCCAATGTGAAGTTCCCGCAGTCGCTCAACGGTTACTTCTTCGCCGCTGAGTACGGCCGGAAGTGGATCAAGCCCATCGAGGTGAAGGCCGACGGCACCCCCGGTGTCATCGAGAGCTTCCCGTGGACGGGCACCCAGGTCATGGACCAGGCCTTTGGCCCGGACGGCGCGCTGTATGTGCTCGACTACGGCACCGGCGCCAACAACCAGGCCCTGTACCGGATCGAGTACATCGGCGGCAGCAACCGCAACCCGATCGCCGCCGCGGCGGCCGACAAGACCTCGGGAGCGGTCCCGCTCACCGTCGCGTTCTCCTCGGCGGGCAGCTCCGACCCCGAGGGCAAGGCCCTGACGTACTCCTGGAACTTCGGCGACGGCACCACCTCCACCGCCGCCAACCCGTCCCACACCTACACCACCGCGGGCACCTTCCGTCCGACGCTGACCGTCCGGGACCCGGAGGGCCTCACCGGCACGGCGAGTCTGGTGGTGACGGCGGGCAACACGGCGCCCACCGTCAATCTCACCGGTCCCAAGGACGGTGAACTGTTCTCCTTCGGTGACACCGTGCCCTTCTCGGTCACCGTCAGCGACCCCGAGGACGGCGCCATCGACTGTGCCAAGGTCAAGGTGACCTATCTCCTCGGCCATGACGAGCACCGTCACGCGATCACCTCGAAGAACGGCTGCACCGGTACGATCGCTGTGCCGACCGACGGTGAGCACGACAGTGCCGCCAATATCTACGGTGTCTTCGACGCCGAGTACACCGACGGCGCCGGGCTGACCACGCACAGCGCCCGTGTCCTCCAGCCCCGCCACCGGCAGGCCGAGCACTTCTCCGCGCAGTCCGGCATCCAGGTGGCCGCGCACGGCACCGCCGAGGGCGGCAACACGGTCGGCTTCACCGACAACGGCGACTGGATCTCCTTCAAGCCCTACGCCCTGGGCAACGCCAACCGCATCACCGCCCGCGTCTCGTCCGGCGGCACCGGCGGCACCATCGAGGTACGGGCCGGCTCGGCCACCGGCACCCTGCTCGGTACGGTGACCGTACCGGTGACAGGCGGCTGGGAGACCTTCACCGATGTCTCCGCCAATCTGGCCAACGCCCCGACGGGCTCCACGGAGCTCTTCCTCGTCTTCAAGGGACCGACGGGCCAGGGCAACCTGTTCGACCTCGACGCCTTCACCTTCGCCACCGGCAGCACGCCGTCGAGCCAGACCGTGGAGGGCGAGTCGTTCTCCTCGTCCCTGGGCGTCCAGGCCGCCGACCACGCCGCGGCCAGCGGTGGCAAGACGCTCGGCTACATAGAGAATGGTGACTGGGCGGGCTACGCCTCCGTACCCACCGCCGGGGCCAAGTCCTTCAGCGCGAAGGTCTCCTCGGCCGGGGCCGGCGGCACCATCACGATCCGCTCCGGATCAGCCACCGGAGCGGTGCTCGGTTCCGTGGCCGTACCGGTGACCGGTGGCTGGGAGACCTTCACCACGGTCACCACCGCCCTGACCGGCACGGCCAGTTCGGGAGCGCTGTTCCTGACCTTCACCGGCGGCGCCGGCTCCCTGTTCGACATCGACACCCTCACCCTCACCAAGTGACGTACGGGAAAGGGACAGTGATGCTCCGTCAGCTGAGCCGGCTTCCGTCGGCCGCTGCCTCGGCCTTTGTCGTCGCCCTCGCACTCGTGGGGGCGTTCCTGACACCGGCCGTGACCGCGCAGGCGGCCGATCCGGCCTACAAGGTGCTCGTCTTCTCCAAGACGGCGGGCTTCCGCCACGACTCCATCCCGGCCGGTACGCAGGCCATTCGTGACCTCGGCGCGGCCAACAACTTCACCGTCACGGCCACCGAGGACAGCACGGCCTTCACCACGGCCAATCTGGCCCAGTTCAAGACGGTGGTGTTCCTCAGCACCACCGGCGATGTCCTCAACGACACCCAGCAGTCGGCGCTCCAGTCCTACCTCGACGGTGGCGGCGGCTATGTCGGAGTGCACGCCGCGGCCGACACCGAGTACGGCTGGCCGCAGTACGAACAGATCGTCGGCGCCTGGTTCAAGAGCCACCCGGCGATCCAGCAGGCCACGCTGAAGAACGAGGACCGGGCCCACGCGGCCACCGCGCATCTCGGCCAGACCTGGTCGCGCAGCGACGAGTGGTACAACTACCGCGCCAATCCGCGAGGCAATGTCCGGGTGCTCCAGAGCCTGGACGAATCCAGCTACAGCGGTGGCGAGATGAGCGGTGACCACCCGATCACCTGGTGCCATCCGCAGGGCAACGGCCGGTCCTTCTACACCGGACTCGGCCACACCGCCGAGTCCTACGCCGACCCGGCCTTCCGCAATCTGCTGCTCGGCGGAATCCGCTACGCGGCCGGCTTCGCCAAGGCCGACTGCCGTGCGGAGACGGGCTACACGCCGATCTACAACGGCTCGACCACCGGCTGGGCACAGGCGGGCCCGGGTAGCTTCACCAACACCAACGCCACCCTCACCTCCACGGGCGGCATGGGCCTGTACTGGTACCAGGCCAAGCAGTACGGCTCGTACTCCCTGAAGCTGGACTGGCAGATGCCCGGGGATGACAACTCCGGTGTGTTCGTGGGCTTCCCGGCCTCCACCGATCCCAACTCGGCGGTGAACCAGGGGTACGAGATCCAGATCGACGCCACCGACACGGCCGACAAGACCACCGGCTCGATCTACGGCTTCAAGTCGGCCGATATCGCCGCGCGCGACGGTGCGCTCAATCCGCCGGGCGCCTGGAACACCTATGAGATCCGGGTGGAGGGAGAGCGGCTCCAGGTCTTCCTCAACGGTGTGAAGATCAATGACTTCACCAACACCGACCCGGTACGGTCCTTGCAGCAGGGATACATCGGCATCCAGAACCACGGCACCGGCGACGATGTGTCCTTCCGCAATATCCGGATCAAGGAGCTGGGCGGCAGCGGTCCCGGCCCCACGCCCTCGACCTTCGAGGGCGAGTCGTACACCTCCTCGGCGGGTGTCCAGCCCGCCGACCACGCGTCGGCCAGCGGTGGCAGGACGCTCGGTTACATCGAGAACGGCGACTGGGCCGGCTACTCCCAGGCCTCGCTCACCGGGACCACCGGCTTCAGCGCGAAGGTCTCCTCGGGCGGTTCGGGCGGCACGCTCCAGGTCCGCTCCGGATCGGCGACCGGACCACTGCTCGGCTCGGTGGCCGTACCGAACACCGGCGGCTGGGAGAATTTCCGTACCGTCTCCACGCCGCTGACCGGCACTCCGACCGGACCGGTCTTCCTCACCTTCACCGGCGGGGCGGGCTCCCTGTTCGACATCGACACCTTCACGCTGGAGAAGCAGGCGTCCTTAGAGGCCACGTCGGCGAATGTCCACCTCTTCTACTACCCGTGGTACGGCAGCCCCGCCAAGTACGGCAGCTACCCCCCCT
>NZ_FMDK01000586.1 GCF_900091995.1 Streptomyces sp. MnatMP-M17 | reverse complement strand
CCGGCAGTGCGGCGGGCACGGGCGCGGCCACCGAGGCCGACGCGTAGGCAAGCGGCTGGCTCAAGGGCCGGCCCAGGGGCCGGCCGGCCGGGACGGCCACGGGCCCGCCCAGATAGCTCAGCATGACATCTCGCTGCGCCGCCACCAGGTCCCGGCTGGTGCGCAGGAACTCGGCGACGAGGGCGTCCGGTCCGGACGCGGCGGCGCCGTGGGAGGCGTAATTCTCCGGCACGATCAGCTCCGTAACAGGTCGGGCGGGGTGCAGGGCGTCGGGGGGAATGGTGCCGTCGGCGCGGCGGACGAGCTGGCCGTCGACGGTCCAGCCGGCGGTCCGCTCGGCCACGGCGGTCTCGGGATCGACCGCGTCGCGGCCCTGGAAGAGCCGGCCGGTGCGGACATCGACACCGCTGACCGCGAGCTGGGCCAGTGCGGAGAGAAAGCCGGTCAGTCCGGCTCCCCGGCCGCCGTCGAGCGGAACGGTGCGGTGCGGGCGGTCGCCCAGGACGGCGGAGACCAGTCTGCTCAGCACCCGGCCGGGACCAACCTCCGCGAAGACACGGGCGCCGGCCGCGTACATGGCCTCGATCTGCTCGGTGAACCGGACGGGCGCGCCGATCTGTGCCGCGAGCCCGGCCCGTACCGCCTCCGGGTCCGCCGGATACGGATCGGCCGTGCGGTTGGACCAGACGTCGAAGTCCGGTGCGTGGACGGTCATACCGGCCAGGCTCTCGGCGAAGGCGTCGCCCGCTCCGGCCAGCAGGGGGCTGTGGAAGGCGCAGGCGACCTGGAGCGGCTTGGCCGCAAACCCGGCGTCGCGCAGCCGCGCCACCGCCGTGGCCATCGGCTCGGTCGGTCCCGAGATGACGGTCTGCTCGGGCGCGTTGCGGTTGGCGGCGACGACGGCCTCGGCGAGACCGGACGTCCGCAGCACCTCCTCGACCTGCTCGGCCGTGGCGGAGACGGCCGCCATGGTGCCCGGGTCCCCGCCTTCGACCTGCGCCAGGATGGCTTCGGCGCGGGCCGCGCTGGCGGTGAGGACATCCTGCGGCGCGAGCGCGCCGGCCACACCGAGCGCGACCAGTTCGCCGTAGCTGTGGCCCGCGGCCATGGCGGGTCGTACACCGAGCGAGGCCAGCAGTTCGGCGGCGGCGAGTTCTACGACGCCGAGCGCGGGCTGCGCGACGGCCGTGTCGGTGATACGGGCCAGCTGGCCCGCCTTGCCCTCTTCATCGAAGGCGGCCGGCGGATAGAGCGTGTCCGCCCATTGCGCGCCGAGCTGGAGATGGCGCTGCAACTCGGGGAAGGCCACGAAGAGTTCGGCGAGCATTCCGGGCCGCTGGCTGCCCTGCCCGGGGAAGAGGAAAGCCAACTCACCGGCGACGGAACCGCCGCTCCTGGCAGGCTCCGTGGTGTCGTCGGCCGCGTAGAGGCCCGCCTTCGGGTCCTGCTCTCCTTCGGCGGCCCGGCGCAGCAGCTCCGCCAGTCCGGCCAGGCTGTCCGCCACGAGGGCGATCCGTACGGACTCACCGCGGCCGGCCGCCTGGTCGCTGCGGCGTGCCGTATGACGCGCGTAGTCGCGCAGTCGCCACTGGCCACCGCGCTGGAGGAGTTCCAGCAGGGCGCGGGCGGAGCGGCGGGCCGCCTCGGCGTCCCGGCCACGGAAGGTGAAGAGTTCCACCGGCCAGGTGTCCAGGGAGTGCCTGGGTGGCGGCTGGTCATACGCGCGTAGAACAACATGGAAATTCGTACCGCCGAAACCGAAGGCGCTCACACCCGCGATGCGCTCCGCCGGTTCCGTGGCCCAGGGCCGGGCGGCAGTGTGGAAGACGAACGGGCTGCTCCCGCCGTCCCAGGCCGCGTTCGGCTGCCGTACATGCAGCGTCGGCGGCTTCACTCCGTGGTGGAGGGCCAGTGTGGTCTTGATCAGTCCGGCCAGTCCCGCGGCGCACTTGGTGTGCCCGATCTGGGACTTCACCGAGCCGATCGCGCAACTGGCGGGCTCGGCACCGGCTTCGGTGAACACCTCGGTCAGCGTGGCCAGTTCGGTACGGTCGCCCACCACGGTGCCGGTGCCATGGGCCTCGATCAGACCGACGTCGGCGGGCGAGACACCGGCGTTGCGGTAGGCGCGGGTGAGCGCGGCGCGCTGGCCCGCCGGGCGCGGCGCGGTCAGGCCCAGGGCGCGGCCGTCG
>NZ_FMDK01000051.1 GCF_900091995.1 Streptomyces sp. MnatMP-M17 | reverse complement strand
GCGGCGCCAGGGCGCTGGAGGCGGGTCGGGTGCGGGGCGCCGGCGACGGCTCGGTAACCTAAGCCCGCTGAAGGCCTTGAGCACCGTCGGTACCGCCGACACCGCGCCAGGTTCTCGGTGTTGTCCAGCCCTGAGCCCTATCCGTCCGTACGTCCTAGGAGTTGCCGCCGCCGTGAGCCGCAGCCTTCGACGCGGCGTCCTCGCCGCTTCTGCCCTCGTGTTCTCGCTTGCCCCGCTCACCGCGTGCGGCGCAGGCAACAACGCGCAGACGCTCGGCGTCAAGCCGGACAGCGCCGCCACCTCCGTGGGTGATATCTCCATCCAGAACGCGACGGTGGTCACCCAGCCCGAGGCCAACGCGGAGGGCCCCGCCGTTGTCACCGGCACGGTCTTCAACAACGGCAGGAGCGGACAGACGCTCGACTCGATCACGCTGCCCGGCACCAGCGCCGCCGTGAAGCTCTCGCCCGCCTCGGGATCGGGACCGATCACCGTGCCGGCCGGCGGCTGGGTCCAGCTCGGCGGTGAGGGCAACGCGTCCGCCGTGATCGAGAACGGCCGCGAGGCCGCGAAGGACGGCGACGCGCAACAGGTCGTGTTCACGTTCAGCGAGACCGGTGATGTGGGGCTGCGCGCCTTCGTCTTCCCGTCGGACACCTACTTCAAGGGCGTCGGCCCGAGCGCCCTGCCGTCGCCGTCGCTCTCGGCTCCCGTGTCGCCGTCGCCGGGCGCGTCGGGCACGCCCGCCGGATCCGTCTCCGGCTCTCCGGCGGACGCGCAGTCGGGCGCGGCCGGCGGGCCGCTCACCACCACGGAAAACACGTCGAGCCCGTCGGACTCCGCGTCCGCCTCCACTCACTAGAGGCAGCAGAGGCGGCAGAGCAAGTAGAGCCAGGACACGCCACAACGCACGCAGCGCTGTGGCGTCCCGCCCGGAAGAGAAGGACCGGGCAGGGCGCCACAGCGCTGCGGCTTTGAAGCTGCTGCTGTGAATGCTGCGGCTGTGAGCACGATCACGCACGCACGATCACGCGCGTACGCTCAGGCGCACGCGCGCGGCAAAACAAGGTTCCGCTGGGCCGGAGGGTCGGGCCGGTTTACGGCTCGAACTTGTAGCCCAGTCCTCGCACCGTCACCAGATAGCGCGGAGCGCCCGGGTCCGGTTCGATCTTCGCGCGAAGACGCTTGACATGAACGTCGAGAGTCTTGGTGTCACCGACATAGTCCGCGCCCCAGACCCGGTCGATGAGCTGCATACGGGTCAGCACACGGCCCGCGTTGCGCAGCAGCATCTCCAGCAGGTCGAACTCCTTCAGCGGCAGATCCACCTTGCCGCCGGAGACCGTGACGACATGGCGGTCCACGTCCATCCGTACCGGGCCCGCCTCCAGCGCGGCCGGCGTGACCTCCTCCGGCTCGCCCCGACGGCGGAGCACGGCGCGGATACGGGCGACCAGCTCGCGCGAGGAGAAGGGCTTGGTCACATAGTCGTCGGCCCCTATTTCCAGGCCGACGACCTTGTCGATCTCGCTGTCCTTGGCGGTGACCATGATCACCGGGACATTGGACCTGCCGCGCAGCTGACGGCAGACCTCGGTGCCCGGCAGGCCGGGCAGCATCAGGTCGAGGAGGACGAGGTCGGCGCCGTTGCGTTCGAACTCGTCGAGCCCCGCGGGCCCGGTGGTCGCGATCGCGACCTCGAAGCCTTCCTTGCGGAGCATGTAGGAAAGGGCGTCGCTGAAGGATTCCTCATCCTCGACGACGAGCACTCGGGTCACGGAAGGACCTCCGGGGCAGCAATCACGGTCGGGGGATCATCCAGCTCAAGGCTGGTCTCGGTGTCGGTGTCGGTGTCGCTGTGATGGGCGGTCCGGTCGTCGTCGTCAGGGATCACGGATGAGCGATCCCGTACGGCGCCGGCCTCGGGCAGCCTCAGGGTGAAGGTGGAGCCCTGGCCCTCCGAGCTCCATACGGTGACCTCCCCGCCGTGCGAGGCGGCCACATGCTTGACGATGGCGAGGCCGAGCCCCGTACCGCCGGTGGCCCGGGAGCGGGCCGGGTCGACGCGGTAGAACCGTTCGAAGATCCGCTCCCGGTCCTTCTCCGAGATACCTATGCCCTGATCGGTCACCGCTATCTCGATCAGGTCGCCGCCGGTGGCGGAGACGCGGTGCGCGGCGATACCGACGCGCGTACGGGCCGGAGAGTAGTTGACGGCGTTCTCGACGAGATTGCCGAGGGCCGCGGCGAGCTGGCCGCGATTGCCCCACACATGGAGATGGACGGTGCCGCCCGACGCCATGGTGATCTGTTTGGTGGACGCGGCGTGCCGGGACCGGTCGATGGCCTCGGCGACGAGTTCGTCCACGCGTACGGGCTCGGCGTCCTCCAGCGGGTCGTCGTTCTGCACCCGGGAGAGATCGATGAGCTCCTGTACGAGATTGGTGAGCCGGGTCGCCTCGATCTGCATCCGGCCGGCGAAGCGGGTGACCGCCTCGGGATCGTCCGAGGCGTCCATGACAGCCTCGGAGAGCAGGGAGAGCGCACCCGTGGGCGTCTTCAGCTCGTGGCTGACATTCGCCACGAAATCACGCCGTACGGCTTCGATCCGGCGCGCCTCGGTGAGGTCCTCGACCAGGAGGAGCACCAGCCGGGAGCCGAGCGGAGCGACACGGGCGGAGACGGCGAGCGCCTCGCCGCGGCCCGTACCGCGCCTGGGCAGATCGAGCTCGACCTGCCTTATCTCGCCGTCCCGCCGGGTGTCCCGCGCCATGTGGAGCATCGGCTCGACGGCGAGCTTGCCGCCTCTGACCAGCCCGAGCGCGTACGCCGCAGAACTGGCCTTGACGACGGAGTCGCTCTCGTCGAGCACGACGGCGGAGGAGCGCAGTACGGAGAGCACGGTGTCGACACCCGGAGGCAGCACGGCGTCCGTGTGCAGGGAGGTACGGGTGGGCCGTGCCTGGTCGCGCTCGCTCCAGCGGAACGCCAGCATGGCGATCACGCCGGTGCACACCCCGGCGATCGCTGCCAATGCGGCGACCGCCGCGTTCACGTCCATGCGACCAGGTTACGGGCGCCCGAGGACAGTCTCCCAGCCGTCGAGGTGTCTCCTCCGACACTCGTCGCCCAGAGTTCACCAAGGGAATAGCGCTGGTTCATTTGTGCGGGAGGCGCCCGACGCGTAACGGACAGAACGTGGGAACGTGGGGGGCCACATCGCGGGCCGGGCCCCGGTCGAAGCCGCGCTCGGGCCCGGCCGGAGCCGCGCCCGGCCCTCGGTCGAAGGTCCGACTCCGGGTGGTCGAAGGCCCGGCCTCGGGTGGAGAACGTCAAGGTCAAGCAAGGTCAGCAGGTCAAAGTCAAGAGAGGGAACACCCCATGCGGGACGCGTACCACGAGGAACTGGACTCGATAGGCGAGGACCTGGTCGAGATGGCCCGGCTGGTCGGTTCCGCCATCGGCCGTGCCACGACGGCCATGCTCGACGCCGATCTCAAGCTCGCCGAGAGCGTGATCGCCGCCGATCAGCGGGTCGACGACCTCCAGCACGACCTGGAGGCCAGGGCCATCGCGCTGCTGGCCAGGCAGCAGCCGGTCGCGACCGATCTGCGGATCGTGGTCACCTCGCTGCGGATGAGCGCGGACCTGGAGCGCTCGGGCGACCTGGCGCAGCATGTCGCCAAGCTGGCGCGGCTCCGCTTCCCGGGCTCGCCCGTGCCGCACGACCTGCACGCGACGCTGCTGGAGATGGGGCAGCTCGCGCAGCGGCTGATGGCGAAGACGGCCGAGGTCATCATCACCAAGGACGTCGAGCTGGCCCTCCAGCTCGAACAGGATGACGACGAGATGGACCTGCTGCACCGCACGCTCTTCCAGCATCTGATGGACGACCGGTGGAAGCACGGCATCGAGACGGCGGTCGATGTGACGCTGCTCGGCCGCTACTACGAGCGGTTCGCGGACCACGCGGTCGCAGTCGCCAACCGTGTCGTCTACCTGGTGACGGGCGAGCACGCGGACGAGATCCAGCCGGTGGAGACGCCGGTCGAGGGAGCGTAGGCGAAGGCGGGGCCGGTACGGCGGGTTCGGCGGGTCGGTTTCGGTACGGGAGTTCGGTTTCGGCACGGCGGGTCCGGACGTCAAGGCGCGGCCGTCAACAGACGGCCGTCAAGGTACGGCCGGGCACAGTGCACTCGAAAGATGGGCGGGCGCACAGAGGTGTTTGCGCGTATGCGCCGGAGATGCGCCGTTGATGCGCCCGCCACAGCGGGCATGCAATGGGCACAGGCGCCATCCGTGCACGCCTTTGAGGAGGATCCCATGGCCGATTCCCCTACGACCGAACCCCGCCCGGAAGCCCCGGCCGAAGCGCTGCACCTGCCCGTTCTCGGCGCGTGCGGCTGCGGTTCAAGCTGCGGCTGCGGCTGCCAGTCGGGCGGCTCATGCCAGTGCGGCGGCGGGCGG
>NZ_FMDK01000160.1 GCF_900091995.1 Streptomyces sp. MnatMP-M17 | reverse complement strand
TCAGCCGCTGCCGCGGCGGGCGCTCCCTGATCCGGCCAGATCCAAACGAAAGACCCTAGCCGCGCACACTCCCAGGAGACACCATGCGAAAGATCATCGCTTCCACCTACGCCACCCTCGACGGGTTCATCGACAACCCACACGAGTGGTCCCTGAGCTACAACAGCGAGGACGCCATGGCCTACGCCCTGGCACTGACCACCGGCTGCGACGCACTGTTGCTGGGCCGCGTCACCTACGAGGGCATGGCTCAGGCCTGGCCGAACATGGGCGGCAACCCCTACTCCGACCACGTCAACGCCATGACCAAGTACGTGGTGACCTCCCAGCCGGTCAACACCGCCGCATGGAACCCCACTACCGTCGTCCCGGGCGACGACCTCACCACCGAGATCACCAAGCTCAAGGAACAGGACGGCGGCAACATCCTCACCTGGGGCAACGGCCGCCTCACCGACCACCTGGCCAGGGCCGGGGTGCTCGACGAGTACAGGATCTGGATCTACCCCGTCCTCAAGGGCCAGGGCACACCGCTGTTCCGCCCCGAAAGCGTCACCGGCATAGAACTCGCCGACACCACCACCTTCACCTCCGGCGTCACGATCCTCACCTACAAGCCGACCTCCGACTGACCACCGCAAGCGTTTCAGCGTCGGCACTCACCGCTCGCGTCACTGTCCCCGGCGCGCCGGTTCCCCACGGCCTCCTGAGCCTTCGGAGGCCCATACGGCGCTGAGACGGCACGTCCCGCCCGCAGCGTCCCAGCCGTCCAGGAAGGCGGCCAAGGCGCGGCGCTGCTCTTCCTCGCAAGCGACCTGCCGGCGAGGAGTCCCGGCCGACACCCCGGTCGGCAACGCGGGCGTACCCCGGCGCGGCCACGCCGGGGTACGCCAGTCTGCTGCGGGTTGCGGGTCAGCGGTGGTTGCCGCGTCCCCAGGACTCGGAGCTGTCAAGAGGCCCTTCCTCACGCGTCGGTTGCTTGGATACGAGTGGCGATGATGGCCTCGGTGCGGATCAGTTCTTCGAAGCGGCCCTCGGGGGCTGAAGTCGGCGAGAGCTTGGCGGAGGTCGTGTTCGAACGCGTCCTTGTGCGGGCCGAGTTGGGCGGGGCTGGAGTAGCTGCAGGAGAACTGGAGCCCCACCACCTGGTCGAGAGTGCGGGTGATGGTGCGGTCCCAGCGGGCCGTTTCGACGTGGGGGAATGGGGATCGCGCGAGGACGTCCTGGTGGCGTTCCGTGGGGTGGGCGTAGGTGCCGGAGCCGGCGCGCCGTTGGGGGCCGAGGTATCGCGTGCGGATTTGACCGGTGATCTCCGGCCAGGGAGCGGGTTCGACGTCCCCGGGGGCTCCGCCCGATGCGAGGACGACCGCGCCGCCGGGAAGGGCCAGGTGGTCGAGGTCGCGGAGGGTTTGGTCGCGGTCCATCCAGTGGAAGGCGGCGCCCATGACGGTGAGCAGTACGGGGTCGAGAGGTTACGCCTGGCCAGAAGAGGCCACAGCACGCGGCGAGGACAAGCCGATCAAGCGCCACGACCACTCCTGCGACGGGCCGCGGTACGTGATCCACTCGACTGCGCACGAGTGGCGCCAAGTGTCAGACGTATTGAAGGACAGCGGTTGATCAGCTGATCAATCCGGGACTCAGCGGTAGCGTCGAAGAGCCAACCAGTGCTTCGCCAGGAATCCGAAACCGATCACCACGTCGAACCACCCAATCGACTCCCACATCACTCGCGTGCCGTCGCCCCTGAATCCGTGACCACCGACAACGAGGAACAGGCCGAAAAGGATCCATACGAAAGACCCGTAGATTCCACGACGTGCCTTCTTGAGGAATCTCTGTCTCTGAAACTGGGCGTAGCGTGCTGCACGTTCTGCGTCTTCGGCGTCCAGGATTCGTTTCGTGCGTGCCGCCCAGCGAGCCCGTAACTCTGCCTCCTCTGGGCTCGGCGTAGCAGGCAGGATCACATTGCCGTTGATGGATCCAGCCTGGACCACGGGCCCGTTGACATGGCCGCTCACGCCGTTACGTACGTTGTTGGTGACGTCCCGTCCCTCTCCCATGTTCCAGAAGGTACGGGAGGGCGCCACCACTCTCAATCGACTCATGTTGATCCACGCCTGGCTCGCTTGGTACGCGGAGAAGACCCCGGGCGGGTTGTTGTTCGTGGGCGAGCGGGGCAAGCCTTTCCGTCGCTCGACCTTCGGCCGGAAGTGGCGCAAGGCCCGTAGCGCGGTCGGACTGCCGGCCGATTTTCGGTTCTACGATCTTCGTCACACTGGCCACACCCTGACCACCTGATCGGGCGCGACGCTTAAGGACACGATGGTGCGGGCCGGGCAGTCCACGGAGAAGGCCGCGCTCATCCATCAGCACTCGGACACCGAGCGTCGTACATGACCGCTGCTGTCCGCACCGCTGGGCACGGATGGGGCACGAGGGCTGGCAGTGCAACGGACCCTGCAAGGGTGCGTGCTCCGGGTGGGCTGGTGGGTCAGAGAGGGATGATGCGGACCTGGTTGCCGCAGAGCTTGGTCATGTCGTCGCTGTCGGAGGTCAGCAGGGCGACCGGCTTCGGCTGGCGCAGTGCGACCTCGGCGACCGTGGCGTCGATGGCGTACTTGTGCCCGTGCAGTCCGGCGCCTTTGAGGAGCTCCGCTGCCGCTTTCGCCGCTTGTTCGGTGACCGGCTCCACCTTGACACGGGACAGGGCCCAGTTCAGGCGAGGCATATTGGTGCGGGAATGGCTGACTTCCACGATGGTGTTGGCCCCGATCACCAGGTCGGCTCCCATGTCGTGGAAGATCTGCAGCATCGCGAGGAGCTTGCGGTCCTGCGCGATCCAGGCGGAGAGCCCCTCCGAGTCGAGGACGACGGTCTCGATGCGCTCGCTCACGCGGCGTCCGCGCCCTTGATGGAGCCAGCGGAACCGAAGATCTTCGCGTGGGCCTCGGCGAGCTCCTCGTCGCTGAAGTGTCCCTGTTCTTCCTCGTGGCGGCGAAGGTCTTCGCCCAGCAGCTGGTGCCGGATCTGGCGGGCCACGGCTTCCGCCACATAGCCGGAGACGTTGTCCGTGAGCTTGCGGAGCTCCGCCACCTGGTCGCTGGGGAGCGTGACGGTGATGCGAGTCGTTGAGGACATGCGGCAAGCATACTGGAGTATGCACAGGATGGCCCAGGCTTTCTGCGCCTGACCTCGACAGTCGAGGTCGCATGATCCCGGGAGGCTTGTGGCGCTCCGGCTATCCCCACGGCCTCGGTGATCTCGGCGAGGGTCAGGGGGATCACTGCGGGGTGGCTCCTTGTGCGTGGGGGCCCAGGACGACTCCGCGCCCGGCGAAGAACCGGTCGAGGTCCGTCCAGGGGACGTGGTGGAATTCCTGGGACTGTCCGGGCAGCCCGGAGGGGTTGTGCAGAAAGACTCCCCCGAGGCTGGTGCCGACGGCGAAAACCAGGTGTCCGCCGCGCTGGGGCGGTGCGGGATCGAGGGTCCGGATGGTCTTGTGGACCGAGAGCAGGAGCAGATGTCCCCGGGTGATCTCGGTGTCGATGTCCGTGGTTGTCATCTCGGGCCGGGCCTCGGCGTGCAGGTTCCAGCGCCGGGTGACCCAGTGGGCGAAGGGAGCGTAGATCAGTCCCTTGACCTGGTCGCCGTTCCTTACGTACGCGCCTGCTTCCAGAGCGCCTCGCAGGAGTGGTACCGAGGGTGGGACCTCGTGTCCCCAGTGGTCCAGTGCCATGCGCAGGCACGCCATCCCGCACATGCGCGGGGCCCAGAAGGCGTATTCCTCACGGGTGTCGGCTCCGGACTTGGGCCACAGCGGGTCGTCGGCCGCCGCTCTGGTGCCGGTGATGAACTCGGGTACCAGAGCGGCGGATTCCCACTGCGAGTAGTACGGGACACGGCGGATCAACGGGGAGCCTGTCATGGCCCGACAGTCTGCTACGGCACGTAGGCGGGCTTGGTGAACGCGGTGTCCAACACGCGCAGGATCAGCTCCTCGTACGGGATGCCGGCCGCTGCCGCCATCGTTGCGAGATTTCCGTTGGGCGACAGACCCGGCACCGTGCTGAGCTCCAGCATCGGGGTCCGCCCGTCGGGAGAGACCAGGAAGAGTCGACACGGGAGACTCCGTGCGCGCCGATCCGCCGGACGATGGGCCCCCACGGCACCTGGGTCTACCACTCCACGAAGACCTACACGCTGCCCGCACCCTTCACCGGCTTCAGCGGCAGCGGCGGAGTCATGACCATCACCGTCAAGAACGACGGCGGGAATATCTCGCAGAAGGTCACCTGCAAGAAGGGACCTGAACCCAAGCCTGATCTGAAGAAGGGTGAGGACCTGTTCTCCCAGGTGGAGAGTTACATGTACGACGAACTGACACGCAACGCGCGGTCCGACGACATGAAAATGATCCAGGGCTTGCTGCGACCGTGGGCGTGGTACGACGGACTGGTCGGGCGCGACAAGGGGAGTGACACGACGGCAGCCCTGTCTATGTGGGGTGCCAAGGTCTGTCCCAAGGGCTTGCTGAGCAAGTGGGTACATTGACGAGCCGTGCGGCGGAGGTATTTCCGGAGCCGACGGCTATGGGGGGATGTATGGGCAGCCGACGGCTGCATGGATGTCTCGGCACCGTGGTGGGGCTGGCTCTTGCGGTGCTCACGGCCATGCTTCTCGGCAGGGCATTGAGCGCCTGCGACGCTGGAGTGAACAATGCGGCGAACAGCACCTTCCTGCTCTTCCTCTTCATCCCATGCCTCTGGGCTGTCCTGCTCCTGGGCTGGGTGGCGGTGGGCGCCCTCCTGGGGAACCGACCGTTCCTCCACGCTCTCGCCCTCGTGGTGGTACTCCTTGGCCTTTCCTGGTGCGCCATCTCGCTTTTCTGGAGTGACATCACATATGACTGTCCCAGCGGCGTACCCCCGTGGTGGCCAGGCTTCCTTCCCGCCCCCGGGTTCTGAGTAAGGGCCGGGGACCGGCGCTGTGGCTTCGCTCCGTTTTCAGCCTCCGCCGCTTCAAGTGGAGTAGGCCGCCGACGAGGTGCCCGTGGCCGGAGCCGGATGCGACGCCGCGGACCTGGGTCGCTCCGCCGTGGACGACGACACGGTCGGGGCCGTCCTCGGAGGAGCCGACTCCTGTCCGCTCGCCGACGACGCGGCAAAGCTGCCCAAGCGGCTGCTCAAAGCCATCAGGGAGACGGCGGTCGAGGACGATGATCCGCAAGAATCCGTGCCGGATCCGCGGCGTCGGCCGTGCGGAGGCGGACGAGCGCCCCGTCGCCACCGTCGCGCAGGTCTTCGCCCTGGCCGATGTGATCGGGCTGCGCTGGCGCCTGATGGTGCTGCTCGGCGCCTTCGCCTCGATGCGCCCGGAGGAACGGGCCGAGCTGCGGCGGGGCGACATCGACCTGGACGCCGGATCGGTGTGGGTACGGCGTGCCGCAACCGAGTTGAACACCGGCCGCCGCGTCGTCGGTGACCCCAAGTCCCGTGCGGGTAAGCGGGAGATCGTGCTGCCGGCCTTCGTACACGTCGACGTGCGGCGGCACCTGGACTGGTTCGCCCAGCCCGGCCCGGACGGGCTGGTGTTCATCGGCGAGAAGGGGGCGGCGCTGCGGGGGACCACCTTCGGCCGCAAGTGGCGCAGGGCGCGCGACACGGTCGGCCTGCCCGGGGATTTCCGCTTCTACGACCTGCGGCACACAGGCAACACCCTCGCTGCCGACACCGGCGCCAAGCTGAAGGACCTCATGGTCCGCGCGGGCCAGTCGTCCGAGAAGGCACAGTTGATGTACCGGCACTCGACCAAGGAGCATCAGCGCAAGCTTGCCGCCGACATCGACACCGACGTACGCCGTCAGCAGGTGAAGGCGGCGGAGGGCGCCGGCGAGGGCGCGACTGTCCACCCACTCGTTCCTCGTCCGCGTGACGTCTATGGACTCGTCTCGCGGGAGGCGTGACGCTTCTCCGAGCGCCGGACCGGCACCCCGCTGGTCCGGCGCTTCACGTCCGCGCGACATCCACGATCCGGCCATCGTGTGGCGCAGGTCACTCGAAATGGGTCTCGCGACATGAGATCGCCGGGCGTCGAGACGTTGCCCTGGGCTTGCGCTTCTCAATTCCGCGCGATAACCGGTCCCTTATGGCACGCGAATGGCACGCGGCCTCGAGATGGTCTAGACAACAAATAACCCCCAGGTCATCAACCGGGGGGTTTGTCGTGGAGCGGGTGACGAGAATCGAACTCGCGCTCTGAGCTCGGGAATCAACGGCGCTCAGTGGCAAAGTAGCGCTCTGACCAGGGATTACTTGAGTCTGCGAGCTGTATTGGAGCCTGTTGGATTGACCGCTTCTGACCCTGGTGTACCGCGCTGAAGGGCTGCGATGGGGCTGGCCTGTGGGCTGACCTGACGGCGCTCGTCGACACCGTCGATCACGCAGACCCGTTGGACACCCTGCTGTCCTGGTTGCAGGGGACCGTACAGGCCAACCGGGACCAAATCTGAGACCACCACCGTCGATGGGCCCCGCGGCTTGCTGCTGGCTGCGCGCGGAGCCGCCGTCGCTGGTGAAGACGGCGGTGCCGTTGCGGAACGCGTTCGCGTTCGCGTACTCGGGAATGGTGTGTCCGCTCCGGCCGCTCCGGCTTTGAACGTTCCTGGGCAGGTCAACTGGCCTGTCGGGCCAGACGGATGACATTCCACGACATCGGTTCCAGCGTGGCGCGGAGCGTGCTGTCGGACAGTGTCGTCCCCTTTCCCTCGTGCGGTACGACCCGCTCGGGATGGGCCAGGGTATTACTGGCCTCGGGGTCCTCGTCGGCCAGGACGCTGTGTCCGACGACTCGGTCGGCCGCCACCCCCCGCAGAACGGCCTCAAGCGGCAGTGCTTTCTCCAGACTCCGGTTGACGGCGAAGACCGTCACCGCGCCGGTCTCTTCGTCCACCGTCGCCGTGGCGTGGAGGAGGGGCACCTCGCCGTAGCGTGCGGTCTCGTGCGCCGGGCCCGTGACATTGACCTGGAGCACCCGTCCGCGGCCGTACCGCGACGCCTGCGCGAAGGGGAAGAACGTGGTCTGCTTCCAGGCCGGGCCACCCGGCTCCGTCATGATCGGGGCGATCACATTGACCAGCTGGGCGAGGCAGGCGATGCTCACCCGGTCGGCGTGCCGCAGCAGCGCGATGAGCAGCGAGCCGAAGACGACGGCGTCGGTGACCGTGTAGTTGTCCTCCAGCAGCCTGGGCGCCTCGGCCCAGTCGGGGGACGGCTGCTCGTGGTGGCGGGTCTGGTACCAGACGTTCCACTCGTCGAAGGAGAGGCTGATCCGCTTCTTGGACTTGAGCCGGGCGCCGATGTGGTCGCAGGTGGCCACGACGCTCTCGATGAACGACTCCATGTCGACGGCGGACGCGAGGAACGAGTCGCGGTCGCCGTCGTGCTCCTGGTAATAGGCGTGCAGCGAGATGTGGTCGACGAGGTCGTACGTCTGCGTCAGGACGGTGGCCTCCCACTCGGCGAAGGTGGGCATGGACCGGCCGGAACTGCCGCAGGCGACGAGTTCGACACCGGGCTCGATCTGCCGCATCGCGCGTGCGGTCTCGGCGGCCAGCCGCCCGTACTCCTCGGCCGTCTTGTGGCCGGTCTGCCAGGGGCCGTCCAGCTCGTTGCCCAGGCACCACAGCCGGATGCCGTACGGGTCCTTGGCGCCGTGCGCGACGCGGCGGTCGGACAGCGCGGTGCCGCCGGGGTGGTTGGCGTACTCCTGCAGTTCGAGGGCTTCCGCGACTCCGCGCGTGCCCAGATTGAGTGCCATCATCGGTTCGCCGCCCGCCTTCGTGACGAAGTCGATGAACTCGCCGAGGCCGAAGCGGTTGGTCTCGGTCGACCGCCAGGCGAGATCGAGGCGGCGTGGCCGGTCCTCCACCGGGCCGACACCGTCCTCCCACTTGTAGCCGGAGACGAAGTTGCCGCCGGGGTAGCGAATCGCGGTGACCCCCAGTTCGCGGACGAGGCCGAGGACGTCCTGCCGCAGCCCGGCCTCGTCGGCGGCAGGATGTCCCGGTTCGAAGATCCCGGTGTAGACACAGCGGCCGAGGTGCTCGACGAACGAGCCGAACAGGCGTGGATCCACGGTCCCGACGCCGAAGGCGGGGTCGAGGGTGAAGCGGGCGGGGGCGTCGTTGCCGGTCATGCGTACCTTTCGGGAGAGGAGGCCCTGGCGGGGGAGGAGGCCCTGGCGGGAAAGGAGGCCCTGGCGGGGGAGGAGGCCCCGGCGGGAGAGGCTCGGCACGCGGGCTCACTGGCCGGCGAGGCCCGTGTGGGCGACACCGCGCACGATCTGCCGCTGGAACAGGGCGAAGACGACGAGCAGCGGCAGTCCCCCGATGATGACCGAGGCCATCATCTGGGCGTAGCGGACGCCGTAGCTGGACTGGACGTTGACGAGCCCGACGGGGAGTGTCATGCCGTTGGGGTCGGTGGTGACGAGGAACGGCCAGAGGAAGTTGTTCCAGGTCTGGATGAAGGTGAAGATCGCGACGGCGGCGAGGACGGGGCGGGAGAGCGGCATGACGATCTGCCAGAACACCCGCCAGCGACCCGCGCCGTCCACATGGGCCGCCTCCTCCAGTTCGCGCGGCACGCCCTCGAAGAACTTGACCAGAATGAAGACCATGGCGGGCGCGGCGACCTGGGGCAGGATCACGCCCCAGTACGTGTCGACCAGACCGAGCGAGACCATCTCGGCGAAGAGCGGGGCCATCAGCACCTGCGGCGGCACCATGATCCCGGCGAGGACAAGCCCGTACAGCAGCCCGCGGCCACGGAACTCGGTACGGGAGAAGCCGTAAGCGGCCATGGCGCACAGCAGCACGGTGAGCACGGTCGTCACCACCGAGATGTAGGCCGTGTTGAACAGCCAGCGGCCCAGGTCGCCCGATTCCCACACCCTCTCGTACGCGGCGAAGGTGATCTCCGAGCCGATCCACCTGAGCGGCGTCCGCGCCGTCTCGGCCTCCGGCTTGAGCGAGGTGGCCAGCGCCCAGGCCAGTGGCAGCACCCACAGCAGGACGAGCGCGAGTGCGCAGACGAGCATGGAGATCCGGCCCGGCGTCCAGCGCGGACGACGGCTTTCCGGGACGGTACTCACTTCGCGGCCTCCTCACGGGAGCGGCGGGTGAGCCGCAGCTGGATCAGCGAGACGATCACGATCAGGGCGAAGAAGATGTATGAGACAGCCGACGCGTAACCGATCCGGTAGTTGGTGAAGCCGGCCTGGTAGACGTACTGGAGGATCGGGCGTGTGGAGTCGTCGGGGCCGCCGTTGGTCATGATGTAGATCTGGTCGAAGATCTTCAGCGAGGCGAGCAGTTGGAGGACGGCCACCACAGCGGTGGTGCGGCGCAGCAGGGGCAGGGTGATGTGCCACAGACGGTGCCGTGCTCCGGCGCCGTCGATCTCGGCGGCCTCGTAGAGGTGCTGGGGAATGGACTGGAGCGCGGCGAGATAGAGCAGGAAGTTGAAGCCGACGGTCCACCAGATGGTGGTGATGACGATGGAGATCATCGCGTAACGGGGGTCGGTGAGCCAGCCGATGCCGGGGTCGAGGCCGATGGCGGCGAGCAGCTGGTCGGCGAATCCGAAGTCGGAGGGGTAGATGACCCAAAGCCACATCAGGCAGACGACGCCGGACGGCAGCACGAAGGGCGCGAACCAGCTGAGCCGCCACAGCCAGCTCACCACCCGCAGATGGTGGGCGAGGAGGGCGAGCACCAGGCCGATGACGACCAGCGGCGCGGTGCTGAGAAGGGTGAACCAGACGGTGTTCCACAGCGAGGACCAGACAGCGGGGTCCCCCAGCGCCTCGGCATAGTTGTCGAAACCGATGAAGTCGGAGCGGGTGCCGGCGACGTCGTCGTTGCCGAGGCTCATCTTGACGCCCCACAGCAGCGGCCAGACCAGGAAGAACGCGTAGACGATCAGGAACGGCAGGATGAAAGCCAGTCCGTGCTCGGTCCAACGGCGCCGGACGCCTCTCACCCCGGCCGGCCGACCGCCCGCGGGCGTCGTGGCGGTGCCGGCGGCGGGAGCGGTCGTGGTCATACGGCGGCTCCGAAGGGTGGCGGGGTGTCGATCAGTCTCCGGAGCCGTTTCCTGGTTTCGGAGAGTGCGTTCTCGGGCGTTCGTGATCCGGTGAGCACCCCGGAGAAGACAGCCCCGAGTTCGAGTTCCAGCGCGGAGGCGGAGCCGGAGAACCAGGCTTCGGGGTCGAGGGCGACCTCGTCGATGACGGACCGGTACGCGGACTGCGGCCGGAGCCCCAGATAGCCGGGCTCCTCAAGGGTGGGCAGATAGGCGGGTACGTGGCCGCCCTTGGCCCAGTCGACGCTGTGTCTGAGCATCCAGGCGACGAAGGAGTGGGCCGCCGCGTTGCTCGCTCCGCCACGGCCGCTCTGGTGCGGCAGTACGAAGGTGTGGGAGTCGGCGAAGACGCTGGCGCGGCCGAAAAGATTGGGTATCCGGCTCATGGAGAAGGGGAGTCCGGTGGTCTTGAAGGTGCTGACCTCCCACTCGCCGTTGATGAGGAAACCGGTCCTGCCGGCGCTGAACACACCGATGCCACCGTTGTAGTCGACCCGGCGCACCGCCAGCCCTTCGGCCGTCAACGCCCGCATGAAGGTGAGGACTTCGAGCGCCTTGGCGTCGTCGATGGTGATCCGGTCGGCGCCGGGGGACAGGATCGACCCGCCGGTCTGCGAGTAGAAGGTCGCGAAGAGCTGCCAGGGCCCGGTGGTGTTGCTGCCGAGCGTCTCCGTGACCAGCCCCGGCTGCCCGGTGACCTTCCTGGCGGCACGCAGGGCGTCGGTGAATTCCTTCACCCCCTGGATGGGTTTGAGCTTTCCGTCGCTGCCGAGGAGTCCGGCCTTCTCGCAGATTTCGGTGTTGTGGTAGAGCACCGACGGGTGGGTGTCGAGCGGGACGGCGTACTGCCTGCCGTCGACCGTGCCACGCCGCCAGAGATCCTCGGGGAAGTCCTCGGCCGAGATGCCGTCGTCGGCGAGCATGCCGAGGTCGAACGGGTCGAGCAGCCGCCGGGGCGCGAAGCCGGGCAGCCGGGCCAGGTGCAGTACGGCCACCTCGGGAGCGCGCCCGCCGGCGCCCGCCATACCGAGCTTGGTGTAGTACGGCGGGGCCCCCTGG
>NZ_FMDK01000067.1 GCF_900091995.1 Streptomyces sp. MnatMP-M17 | reverse complement strand
GCCCGCTCGCGCGCCGGCTCTCCCACCAGGTCCGCGCCTACGGCTTCCTGATCGGCGGCCTGCTCTGCTTCGCGCTGTTCTCCTGGTACCCGGCGATCCGCGCGGTGATCATCGCCTTCCAGAAGTACACCCCCGGATCCGCCCCGGAGTGGGTCGGGACCGACAACTTCACCCAGGTCTTCCAAGACCCGGAGTTCGGGGCGGCCTGGCGCAACACGCTCACCTTCACCCTGATCGCCCTGCTCATCGGCTTCGCGGTGCCGTTCGTGATGGCGCTCGTCCTCAACGAGCTGCGCCACGCGAAATCGTTCTTCCGCGTGGTCGTCTATCTCCCGGTGATGATCCCGCCGGTGGTCAGCGCCCTGCTGTGGAAGTGGTTCTACGATCCGGGCGCCGGCCTCGCCAACGAGGCACTGCGCTTCCTCCATCTGCCCACCTCGAACTGGACCAACGGCGCGGACACCGCGCTACTGTCCCTGGTCATCGTCGCCACCTGGGCGAACATGGGCGGCACGGTCCTCATCTATCTCGCCGCTCTCCAGGGAATCCCCGGTGAGCTGTACGAGGCGGCGGAGCTGGACGGCGCCAACATCTGGCAGCGCGTACGCCATGTGACCATCCCGCAGACGCGCTTCATCATCCTGATGCTGATGCTGCTTCAGATCATCGCCACGATGCAGGTGTTCACCGAGCCCTTCGTGATCACCGGCGGCGGTCCGGAGAACTCCACCGTCACCGTTCTCTATCTCATCTACAAGTACGCCTTCCTCTACAACGACTTCGGCGGGGCCTGCGCCCTGAGCGTGATGCTGCTCATCGTGCTCAGTCTCTTCTCCGCCCTCTATCTGCGGCTCACCCGCACCGACGACTGAGAGGAGCGCAGCGCCATGACCCAGATCGCGCCGCCTCCCCGGCAGGCACCTCCCGCGGCCGAAGGAGCCACCCGGCGGAAGACGGACGGCTCGTCCGTACGGACTCTTGTCTCGCCGCTCGCGCTCGCGAGCACCCGGGGCAGGACGCTCTACTGGATCGTTTTCAGCGGAGTCGTCCTGGCCTTCGTCCTGGCCTTCCTGTTCCCGGTGTACTGGATGGCCTCGGGCGCCATGAAGTCTCCGGATGAACTGGTCCAGACACCGCCGACACTGGTGCCGAAGTCCTGGTCCCTCACCGCGTACACCGATGCCTGGGATCTGATGCAGCTCCCGACGCATCTGTGGAACACGGTGGTGCAGGCCGCCGGTGCCTGGATCCTCCAGCTCGTCTTCTGTACGGCGGCGGCCTACGCCCTGTCCAAACTGCGGCCGGCGTTCGGGAAGATCATCCTGGGCGGCATCCTGGCCACCTTGATGGTCCCCGCCCAGGCACTGCTCGTACCGAAGTATCTGACCATCGCCGATCTGCCGCTGATCCACACCAGTCTGCTCAACGATCCGCTCGGCATCTGGCTCCCGGCCGTCGCCAACGCCTTCAACCTCTATCTCCTCAAGCGGTTCTTCGACCAGATCCCGCGCGATGTGCTGGAGGCCGCGGAGATCGACGGCGCGGGAAAGCTCCGTACGCTCTGGTCGATCCTGCTGCCCATGTCCAGACCGGTGCTCGGTGTGGTGTCCATCTTCGCGCTGGTGGCCGTCTGGCAGGACTTCCTCTGGCCGCTGATGGTCTTCTCGGACACCGACAAGCAGCCCATCAGCGTGGCGCTCGTCCAGCTCTCCCAGAACATCCCGCTCTCGGTGCTGATCGCCGCCATGGTGATCGCCAGCATTCCGATGGTCCTGATGTTCCTGGTGTTCCAGCGGCACATCATCGCCGGCATCAGCGCCGGCAGTACCAAGGGCTGACCAGCCCCGCGCCGGCCCACCCCCCTCACCTCAACGCAGAAGGCTTCGCACTGTGAGACAGCCCTCCCCTGCCCCTATGGAGCCCGCCGACAAGAACTGGTGGCGGAATGCCGCCATCTACCAGGTCTACGTACGCAGCTTCGCCGACGGTGACGGTGACGGCACCGGTGATCTCGCGGGTGTACGGGCCAGGCTGCCGTATCTCGTGGAACTGGGCGTCGACGCCCTCTGGTTCACGCCCTGGTATCTCTCCCCGCTCGCCGACGGCGGCTACGACGTCGCGGACTACCGCACCATCGACCCGGCGTTCGGCACCCTCGCGGAGGCCGAGAAGCTCATCGCCGAGGCGCGTGAGCGAGGTATCCGTACGATCATCGATGTCGTGCCCAACCATGTCTCCGACCAGCACGCCTGGTTCAAGGCGGCGGTGGCGGCGGGCCCCGGCAGCCCCGAGCGCGATCTGTTCCACTTCAGGACCGGGCGCGGCGAGAACGGTGAGATCCCGCCCAACGACTGGATCTCCGAGTTCGGCGGCACGCCCTGGACGCGGCTCGACGACGGTGAGTGGTATCTGCATCTCTTCGCGACCGAGCAGCCCGACCTCAACTGGGCGCATCCCGCGGTACGTCAGGAGCACGAGGACGTCCTGCGCTTCTGGTTCGAACGCGGTGTCGCGGGCGTACGGATCGACTCGGCCGCGCTGCTCGCCAAGGACCCGGCCCTGCCGGACTTCACCGTCGGCCGCGATCCGCATCCCTTTGTCGACCGGGACGAACTGCACGACATCTACCGGTCCTGGCGTGCCATCGCCGACGAGTACGACGCGATCTTCGTCGGCGAGGTGTGGCTGCCCGACACCGAGCGCTTCGTACGGTATCTGCGCCCGGACGAGCTGCACACCGCGTTCAACTTCACCTTCCTGGCCTGCCCTTGGGACCCGGAACTGCTGCGCTCCGCGATCGACACGACGGTCGCCGAGCACGCGCCGGTCGGCGCTCCGGCCACCTGGGTGCTCTGCAACCACGACGTCACGCGTACCGTCACCCGGTACGGACGCGAGGCCAGCGGCTTCGACTTCGCGGCCAAGGAGTTCGGGACCCCGACCGACACGGAGCTGGGCACACGGCGGGCCCGCGCCGCCGCGCTGCTCTCCCTGGCGCTCCCGGGCGCCGTCTATCTCTACCAGGGCGAGGAGCTGGGACTGCCCGAGGTGGAGATACCGCTCGACCGGATCCAGGACCCGATGCACTTCCGCTCCGGCGGCACGGATCCGGGCCGCGACGGCTGCCGGGTGCCGCTGCCGTGGACGGCCGACGCGCCGTACGCGGGCTTCGGCTCGGAGACCGAACCGTGGCTTCCGCAGCCGGAGTCGTGGTCCTCGTACGCGGCCGATCTCCAGTCGGGCGATCCCGGCTCGATGCTCACGCTGTACCGCGAGGCCCTGCGGCTGCGCCGTACCGTACCGGGCTTCGGCGACGGACCGATGAGCTGGCTGGAGGCCGGCCCCGGGGTGCTGGCCTTCAGCCGTACGGACGGGCTGATCTGCGTGGTCAACCTCGGCGAGGAGTCCGCCGGACTCCCGCCCCACACGGGCGTCCTGCTCCTCAGCGGCCCGCTGACCGATGACGCCCGCCTGCCCCGGGACACGGCGGCCTGGCTGCAAGGCTGACCCGGGGCCGGCCCGCCTGTCTCCCGTCCGTCCGGGATCCGTCCGCTCAGAGCCTCCCCGCTCCGGGCAGGTCCCCGGGCGGACGGGGGCCGTTGTACCACCGGAGGCGGGTGGGGCCGTTGTACCACCGGCCGTGCCGACTTCGGCGCGGCCCGGGTGGCCGGCCGGTGCGCCCATATCCTGGAGCGGGCGGAGGACTCCAGGATCATCCGCTCGACTCGACCTCGACCTCGACCTCGACCTCGACTCGACCTCGACGCGGCACGGAGGCGCATTCGTGAGCAGGCAGCAGATCCCGGTGGTCGTACTCACCGGCTTTCTGGGATCCGGCAAGACGACCTTGCTCAACCATCTTCTGCGCCGCCGCGCGGGCCGGCGGATCGCGGTGGTCGTCAATGACTTCGGTGCCATCGAGATCGACGCCATGACGGTCGCCGGACAGGTCGGTTCGACGGTCTCGCTCGGCAACGGCTGTCTGTGCTGCGCCGTCGACGCGAGCGAACTCGACATCTATCTGGAGCGGCTCAGCCGGCCCGCAGCCCGGATCGACATCATCGTCATCGAGGCGAGCGGACTGGCCGAGCCGCAGGAACTCGTCCGTATGCTCCTCACCGGGGACCATCCGGGCACGGTGTACGGAGGACTGGTCCAGGTCGTCGACGCGGCCGAGTTCGACGCGACGCGGGAGCGCCATCCCGAGATCGACCGGCATCTCGCGATCGCCGATCTCGTGGTCCTGAACAAGACCGACCGGGTGGCGGAGGAGGAGCGGCGGCGCGTCCTGGCCGCCGTCGGCGGGCTCGCGTCCGGGACACCGGTGGTCTCCGCCTCGTACGGACGGATCGATCCGGAGCTGCTGTTCGACCCGGCCGTCGTACCGGCGGAGGAGGAGAAGGTCAGGCAGCTCTCCTTCGAGGATCTGTACGCGGAGTACGCGGAGGAGCCGCATGAGAGCCAGGATGCCCACGACGGTCATGAGGGCCATCTCCACGCGCGGTACGAGAGCGTCTCGTACACCGCGCGGGCACCGATGGACCCGCGCCGGCTCATGAAGTTCCTCGACTCCCGGCCCGAAGGGCTCTACCGGATCAAGGGATTTGTCGACTTCGGCGCGTTCGATCCGGGCAATCGCTATGCCCTGCACGCGGTCGGCCGGTTTCTGCGCTTCTACCCGGCACCCTGGGCGCGCGGTGAGGAGCGCCGTACGCAGCTCGTGCTGATCGGCTCCGGCATCGACGGCGACGCGCTGCTCAAGGAGCTGACGGTGTGCGAGGAGACCGGACCGGAGGACGCTCCCGTCGACGACCGGGCGATGTGGGGCGTCCTGCGGTACGTACCCGACGCGTCCGGGCCCGGAGCCGGGCCGGAGCCCGGAGCCGGGCCGGAGCCCGGAGCCGAGCCCGAAGGCCCGGCTCCCGACTGGCCGTAGCGGTGGCCGTAAAGGTGGCCAAGGCGGGATCCGGGCCCTCCTCCGTCAGTGCGCGGGCCCGGCCAGCGCGTCCACCTCCAGCGTGAACGGCGTACCCGAACCGTCCCGGCGCGGATCGGGATCCGGCAGCTCCACTGGTGCGCCGTTCTTCTGCGCCGCGCGCGCCGGGCTCGCTCCCGCCCAGGCCAGCGCCAGCAGGTCCTCGCCCTTCAGGAACCGGTGGCAGCGCACACCGCCCGTCGCCCTGCCCTTGCGCGGGTACTGGTCGAACGGAGTGAGCTTGGCCGTACGCACCGAGTCGTCCAGCGTGCCGTGCGAGCCGGTGACCGTGAAGACCACGGCGTCCGCCGCCGGATCCACCGCCGTGAAGGAGATCACCGTGGCGTCCTCGGTGAGCTTGACACCGGCCATACCGCCCGCGGCCCGGCCCTGCGGCCGTACCTGCGAGGCCTGATAGCGCAGCAGTTGGGCGTCGGAGGTGATGAAGACCAGATCCTCCTCGCCCGTGCGCAGCTCCGCTCCGCCGACGATACGGTCGCCCTCCTTGAGGGTGATGACCTCCAACTCGTCCTTGTTGGCCGGATAGTCGGGGACCACCCGCTTGACCACGCCCTGGAGCGTGCCCAGCGCGAGGCCCGGTGACGACTCGTCGAGCGTGGTCAGACAGACCAGCTCCTCGTCGTCCTCCAGCGCGAGGAACTCCGGGACCGGTGCTCCGCCCGAGAGATTCGGCGCCGAGGCGGTGTCCGGGAGCTGTGGCAGATCGATCACCGAGATCCGCAGCAGCCGTCCGGCCGAGGTCACCGCGCCGATATCGCCGCGCGCCGTCGCGGGCACGGCGGAGATGATCACATCGTGCTTGACGCGCCTGCCGTCGCCGCCCTCCAGCGGCTCGCCGTTGACCGTACGTGCCAGCAGACCGGTCGAGGAGAGCAGCACCCGGCACGGGTCGTCCGCGACCTCCAGCGGCACCGCGGCCACCGACGAACCGGCCGACTCCAGCAGCACCGTGCGCCGCGGAGTGCCGAACTTCTTCGCCACCGCGGCCAGTTCGGACGAGACCAGCTTGCGCAGCTCGGTGTCCGAGTCCAGGATCCCGGTCAGCTCGTCGATCTCGCCGTTGAGCCGGTCCCGCTCGCTCTCCAGCTCGATCCGGTCGAAGCGGGTGAGCCGGCGCAGCGGCGTGTCCAGGATGTACTGCGTCTGGACGTCGCTCAGCGAGAAGTGCTCGATCAGCCGCTCCTTGGCCTGCGCCGAATTGTCGCTGGACCGGATCAGCCGGATGACCTCGTCGATGTCGATGAGCGCGACGAGCAGGCCCTCGACCAGATGCAGCCGGTCGCGCCGCTTGGCCCTGCGGAACTCGCTCCTGCGGCGCACCACATTGAACCGGTGGTCCAGATAGACCTCCAGCAGCTCCTTCAGCCCGAGCGTCAGCGGCTGGCCGTCCACCAGCGCCACATTGTTGATACCGAAGGACTCCTCCATCGGCGTCAACTTGTAGAGCTGCTCCAGCACCGCCTCGGGCACGAAGCCGTTCTTGATCTCGATGACCAGACGCAGTCCGTGCGAGCGGTCCGTGAGGTCCTTGACATCCGCGATGCCCAGCAGCTTCTTGGCGGAGACCAGATCCTTGATCTTCGCGATCACCTTCTCGGGACCGACCGTGAAGGGCAGTTCCGTGACGACCAGGCCCTTGCGGCGCGGAGTGACGTCCTCCACCGTCGCGGTGGCCCGGATCTTGAAGGTGCCCCGCCCGTTCTCGTACGCGTCCTTGATGCCCGTCAGCCCGACGATCCGGCCGCCGGTCGGCAGATCGGGACCCGGCACGAAACGCATCAGCGTCTCCAGGTCCGCGGCCGGATGCTTGATCAGATGGCGGGCCGCCGCCACGACCTCGCCCAGATTGTGCGGCGGCATGTTCGTGGCCATACCGACCGCGATACCGGAGGCGCCATTGACGAGGAGGTTGGGATACGCGGCGGGAAGTGTGACCGGTTCTCGCTCCTGGCCGTCGTAATTCGGCTCGAAATCGACGGTGTCCTCGTCGATCGACTCCGTCATAAGTGACGTGGCGTCGGCCATCCGGCACTCGGTGTAACGCATCGCGGCCGGCGGATCGTCATTGCCGAGCGAGCCGAAGTTGCCATGACCGTCGACCAGCGGCAGCCGCATCGAGAACGGCTGTGCCATCCGGACCAGGGCATCGTAGATCGACGCGTCGCCGTGCGGGTGGAGCTTGCCCATCACCTCGCCGATGACACGCGCGCACTTCACATACCCGCGGTCGGGACGCAGGCCCATCTCGTTCATCTGGTAGACGATGCGGCGGTGCACCGGCTTCATGCCGTCCCGGGCGTCCGGCAGGGCCCGGGAGTAGATCACCGAGTACGCGTACTCGAGGAAGGAGCCCTGCATTTCATCGACCACGTCGATGTCGAGGATCTTCTCCTCGAAGTCCTCCGGCGGCGGGGTCTTCGTGCTGCGGCGGGCCATCGCTGCTGCGGCTCCTTCACAGGTCCTGTACGGCAACTTCTCTAGCTGACGCCGACCATTGTGGACCGAGCCGCTGACAACGCCGACCTCGACCCGTCGTTGAGACCGCGGCGACGGCGTGCGCGGAGGCCTTCACCGAGCCCCGGAGAGACCTCGGAGAGACCCTGGAAAGACGTCCGGCGAGACATTCGGTGAGGCGTCCGGTGAAGCGTGTGACAAGGGCGTTACGCACAGGAACTTCGCCAGGTGTCGGCACGCTTGCATACAGTGGCAGGACTTCTCCATATCGCGATCGAAGGGACGTACATGCCCATGGGTCACACGGCCACAGCGCAGGCCGGTTCAGGCGGCCTGACAGCGACTGAGCACCGCCTGGCCAACGGCCTGCGCGTGGTGCTCTCCGAGGACCACCTGACCCCGGTCGCCGCGGTCTGTCTCTGGTACGACGTCGGCTCACGTCATGAAGTCAAGGGCCGTACGGGACTCGCCCACCTCTTCGAGCATCTGATGTTCCAGGGGTCGGCCCAGGTGACGGGGAACGGTCACTTCGAGCTGGTGCAGGGCGCCGGCGGCTCGCTGAACGGCACCACCAGCTTCGAGCGGACGAACTATTTCGAGACCATGCCCACCCACCAGCTGGAGCTGGCGCTCTGGCTGGAAGCCGACCGGATGGGCTCGCTGCTCGCCGCGCTCGACGAGGAGTCCATGGAGAACCAGCGGGACGTCGTCAAGAACGAGCGCCGCCAGCGGTACGACAATGTGCCGTACGGTACGGCCTTCGAGCGGCTGACCGCGCTCGCCTACCCCGAGGGCCATCCGTACCACCACACGCCGATCGGCTCGATGGCCGACCTGGACGCGGCGACGCTGGAGGACGCCCGCGCGTTCTTCCGTACGAACTACGCGCCGAACAACGCGGTGCTCTCGGTCGTCGGTGACATCGATCCCGAGCAGACGCTCGCCTGGGTCGAGAAGTACTTCGGCTCCATCCCGTCCCACGACGGAAAGCAGCCGCCGCGCGACGGCACCCTGCCCGACATCATCGGCGAGGAGCTGCGCGAGGAGGTCCACGAGGAGGTCCCGGCGCGCGCGCTGATGGCCGCCTACCGGCTGCCGCACGACGGCACGCGCGAGTGCGACGCCGCCGATCTGGCGCTCACCGTCCTCGGCGGCGGCGAGTCCTCCCGGCTGCACAACCGGCTGGTGCGCCGGGACCGGACCGCGGTCGCCGCGGGCTTCGGACTGCTGCGTCTGGCGGGTGCGCCCTCCCTCGGCTGGTTGGATGTGAAGACGTCCGGCGGCGTCGAGGTCCCGCAGATCGAGGCCGCCGTGGACGAGGAGCTGGCCAGGCTCGCCGCCGACGGCCCGACCGCCGAGGAGATGGAGCGGGCCCAGGCCCAGCTGGAGCGCGAGTGGCTGGACCGGCTCGGTACGGTCGCCGGCCGCGCGGACGAACTGTGCAGGTTCGCCGTGCTCTTCGGCGATCCGCAGCTCGCGCTGACGGCCGTCACGCGCGTGCTGGACATCACCGCGGAGGAGGTGCGCGCCGTCGCCGCGGCACGGCTGCGCCCGGACAACAGGGCGGTGCTGGTGTACGAACCGCTCGCCTCCGAGGACGCCGCCGACGCGGCGCGGACGGCCGGCGACGAGACCGACGAGCACGAGGGGACGGACCAGTGAGCGACGCTGCCGTGACCATGGACTTCCATCCGCAGCCGACCGCCGGCGAGGCCAGGCCCTGGGCCTTCCCGGCGCCTGAGCGCGGTGCGCTCGACAACGGCCTGACGGTGCTGCGCTGCGACCGCCCGGGACAGCAGGTGGTGGCCGTCGAGATCAATCTCGACGCTCCGCTGGAGGCCGAGCCCCAAGGACTCGACGGCGTTGCCACGATCATGGCGCGCGCGTTCTCCGAGGGCACCGACAAGCACAGCGCCGAGGAGTTCGCCGCCGAGCTGGAGCGCTGCGGCGCCACGCTCGACGCGCACGCCGACCACCCGGGAGTACGGATCTCCCTGGAGGTCCCGGTCTCCCGGCTGCCCAAGGCCCTCGGCCTGCTCGCCGAGGCGCTGCGCGCGCCCGCCTTCGCGGACAGCGAGGTCGAGCGGCTCGTACGGAACCGGCTCGACGAGATCCCGCACGAGACCGCCAACCCGGGCCGCCGCGCCGCCAAGCAGCTCTCCAAGGAGCTGTTCCCCGCCGCCTCACGGATGTCCCGGCCGCGCCAGGGCACCGAGGAGACGGTGGAGCGCATCGACGCCTCGGCCGTCCGCGCCTTCTACGAGGCGTATGTGCGTCCCGCCACGGCCACCGCCGTGGTCGTCGGCGATCTCACCGGTGTCGATCTGGACGAGGTGCTCGCGGAGACTCTCGGCACCTGGACCGGTGACACCGCCGCGCCGCGTCCCGTACCGCCCGTGACCGCCGACGACACGGGCCGCGTGGTGATCGTGGACCGGCCCGGAGCCGTGCAGACGCAGCTTCTGATCGGCCGGATCGGCCCGGACCGGCATGACCGCGTCTGGCCCGCCCAGGTGCTCGGCACCTACTGTCTGGGCGGCACGCTCACCTCCCGGCTCGACCGGGTGCTGCGCGAGGAGAAGGGCTACACCTACGGCGTGCGGGCCTTCGGGCAGGTGCTGCGCTCCTCCGCGCCCTCGGAGCCGGGCGGTTCGACGGGCGCCGCGATGCTCGCCATCAGCGGCTCCGTGGACACCGCGTCCACGGGCCCGGCGTTGGACGACCTCTGGACGGTGCTGCACACGCTCGCGGCCGAGGGCCTCACCGACGCCGAGCGCGATGTGGCCGTCCAGAATCTGGTGGGCGTGGCGCCGCTGAAGTACGAGACGGCCGCCTCCGTCGCGGCCACGCTGGCCGACCAGGTCGAGCAGCACCTCCCGGACGACTTCCAGGCGCAGCTCTATGCCCGGCTGGCCGAGACCGGCACGGTCGAGGCGACGGCCGCGGCGGTCAACGCCTTCCCGGTGGACCGGCTCGTCACCGTGCTCGTCGGGGACGCCGAGCAGATCAAGGAGCCGGTCACGGCTCTCGGTATCGGGGAAGTGACGGTTGTCTCCGGCTGACAGATCCTGCCGACCGTCCGGCTGACCGAACGGTCATCGGTGGCCGGTTTTGATCGCTCGCCGAGTGGTCCGACGTCGGCCAGGTAAGACCGTCGGCCCGGTAAGCCCGGTAAAGAGAATCCTTCTGTGAGATAAACCCCGGTGGCACTCGGCACCGGGGTTTCCTCATATGTCCGCTTTAGTGTGGAGGTTGCCTGTCTGCCCTGTGGTGTGCGCTACAAAACGCCCTGTCCATTTGGTGATTGAAAGATGAGCCGCTTAGCGTCGGTCCGGCTGTTCGCCAGTACCCCGCCGCGACCGCGGCATCGGACAGCCATCGCCGAGTCCCCGTCAGGCGCGAGCCTGGGGAGCCGGGGACCCACACGCAGTCCCCGGGGTGAATCGGACGCCTTGGCGCACACCCGCGCGGAGGCGTCCGTAGGAGACCTTCCTGCGCCACCCCCTACCCCGGTAAGCGAGAAGGAAGGAAAGGACCACCTGCTACATGGCGTTTACTCGTGCCACCGGGAAGCATCGTGCCCGGAGCCGTCGGACTCGCAGAGGTATGAGCGCCGCCGGCGCCGCCACGCTCACCGCCACCGGTGTCATCAGCGCCCTGGCCGCACCGGCGCACGCCGCCG
>NZ_FMDK01000401.1 GCF_900091995.1 Streptomyces sp. MnatMP-M17 | reverse complement strand
CGGGGGTGTCCCCCGGGAAAACACAGCATGCCGTCCGGACATGTACCTCCGGAGGCCCCGACACCCGCACCCACCACACACCGCACCCCGCGCCGCAGGCGCACAACGCACCCCGGCCGGCAAAACCCAGCCCGTCCGGCGTTTGAGGACGGAACCGCCAACCCCGGCGCCGGATGCTCGTCCGGCAAGGGCCGGCCCAGCCGCGCCACCCGCCGCAGGCCGGAAAACAAGCCCGTCCGGCGATTGAGGACATGGCACCGGCCCCCGCCGGGACGCGAGAGGCGTTACACCCCCCGCGCCCCTACCCGCATCGCGTGCGTCAGCAGCTCCTCCACAACCGCCCGTCCATTCCGCGTCAGCACCGACTCCGGGTGGAACTGCACCGACGCGAACCCGGCGCCTCTCAGCGCGTGCACCTCTCCGTTCGCGTCGCGGCTCACCTCCACGCCGTGGGCGCCCAGTTCCTCCGCCGTCTCGTCGTCGCAGTGCGCCGTGAAGCTGTTGTAGAAGCCGACCGTCTCCGGACGCCCGAAGAGATCGATCCGGTTCTGCGCGCCCTGGTGCGGGACGCGCTTGCGGACCGTCTCCAGGCCCAGTTCCGCCGCGATCAGCTCATGCCCGAGGCAGACGCCGAGCAGCCCGTGCCGCCGCTCGCGGAGGAGTTGCGCCGCAAGCCCGCGCAGCAGTCGCATCTTCGGGTCGGCGAGGTCCGAGGGGTCGCCGGGGCCGGGGCCCAGTACGATCGGGCCGCCGTGCGTGAGCGCGGCCTTCCGCAGGCCGGGCTCGTCGTAGCGCCGTACCGTCACCTCCAGGCCCGCCGACCGCAGCAGATACGCGAGCATCGCCGTGAATGTGTCCTCGCCGTCGACGACCAGGGCGTGCCCGCTGAGCGTCGTCGGACCGGTCCGCATCCGCAGCCAGAACGGAGCGAGATCCGCACGCCGCGCGTCCAGCGCAGCCCGTACTCGCGGATCGTCGGCGAGCCGTGGCCGCCCGGATTCGGCGCGCGGCCGGCCCGGACGTACGCCGAGGGCCGCCAGCACAGCCGCCGCCTTGGCGTGTGTCTCGGCCACCTCGCCCTCCGGACGGGAGTGCCGTACGAGCGTCGCGCCGACCGGCACCCGCAGCCCGCCGTCGTGGTCGATGTCGGCGGTACGGATCACGATGGGCGAGTCGAGAGTCTGCGCGCCGCCCGCGTCCCGCCCGATCAGCGCGAGCGCGCCGCCGTAGTAGCCGCGCCCGCCGGACTCATGGCGTTCGATGACACGGCAGGCGTTCTGCACCGGCGAGCCGGTGACCGTCGCCGCGAACATCGTCTCCCTGAGCACCTCGCGCACATCGAGCGAGGACCGCCCGCGCAGTTCGTACTCGGTGTGCGCGAGATGCGCCATCTCCTTGAGCCGAGGGCCGATCACGACACCGCCACGGTCGCCGACGGTGCACATCATCTTCAACTCCTCGTCCACGACCATGGAGAGCTCCTCGGTCTCCTTGCGGTCGGCGAGGAACTCCAGCAGCGCCTCCGGCGACGGGCCCTCGGGCGGATAGCGGAAGGTCCCGCTGATCGGATTCATCACGACCGTCCCGCCGCTCATCCGGACATGGACCTCGGGACTGGCCCCGACGAGCGTGCGCTCGCCGGTGTAAACGGCGAAGGTCCAGTACGCGCCTCGCTCACCGGCGAGCAGCCGCCGGAAGAGGGCGAGCGCGTCGGCCCTGGAGAAGCCCGGGATCCGGCCTTCGAAGGTGCGCCGGACGACAAAGTTCGCTCCCTCGCCACGGCCGATCTCGTCCTCGATCACTCGCCGGACGATCTCCGCGTACCGCTCGTCGTCAAGATCGAACGCGCCGTCCTCGACGTGTACCTCATGGGCGGGCAGCCGGCCGAGCACCTCGGCGAGCGACAGTTCGTACGTCTCGTCCGCCACCAGCACGGACAGTGGCGTCCCGTCGTCCCGTACGTCGAAGCCGCGCTCCCTGATCTGCCGGAACGGCACCAGAGCCAGCGAGGTCCCGTCACCGGCCGGGAGATCCGCGAGCCGGGCGGCCTCGTGCACGGATCCGATCAGCAGCTCCACGGTGTCGTGGTCGCGGCCCGGAGTGCGGCGGCGCAGCATGGCGAAGGGCGGGCCGTCGTCGTGCGACAGCCGGTCGAGCGGATGACCGGGACGGTTGAGCGGACCGTGAGGACGGTCGAGCGGAGTGCGGGGCATCTGCGGTGTTCCTTCCGGAGAGGAGGAACGGCCGCTTCTTCCCCGGCCCGCCGTCGGCCCGGACAAGACTGAAGGCCGCCCCTCGGGCGGCCTTCGCGATTCGTGGTGCGCGCTGAATCAGTGGGCCGCCGGACGAGCGGTCCACCACCAGGTCTGATTCGAAAGCGCGAACATGACCGGCACCATAGCGCATCCGCCGAGAGCGCCGGGACGCATCCGCCGCGGGCGCCGGGAGCGCAAGGTTCATGTTCCATACTCTGAGAGCCGCCCGTGCGACAGCGCCCGACCACGTAATCTTGGGCGCGTGACAGTGAACGCTGAGAATCCCGCGACCTATGAGCCGTCCTGGAGAGACCTTCCCGCTGCGCAGCAGCCGGAGTATCCGGACCGGGACGCCCTGCGTGGGGTCGTGGCGGAGCTGGAAAGCTATCCGCCGCTGGTCTTCGCCGGTGAGTGTGACCAGTTGCGTGCGCGGCTGGGTGCTGTTGCCAGGGGTGAGGCGTTTCTGCTTCAGGGCGGT
>NZ_FMDK01000671.1 GCF_900091995.1 Streptomyces sp. MnatMP-M17 | reverse complement strand
CGTGGGTGTCAGTGGCGGAGTCCATGGCCACCGCTCCGGCGAGCCGCTCCCGCCATACCGCCCACTGAAGGGCGACCTCGTCCGCGCCGAGTCGGCGCTGGGCCGGGCCCCAGGCATCGGTGTCGGGCGGTGTGAGCGGACGCCAGGCGCTGTCTTCGTTCCCGCTCCGGTTGGTCTCGGTCCCGTCCGATGGCCCGTTCCCGTTGTCCTCCTCGGTGCCGGGCGCCGGTTCGGGGTCAGGATCGTGCGGTGCGGGCAGACCGGGCGCCCGTACGGACAGGGCGAGCGGCCAGCCGGGCAGCGCGCAGACCACGGTCCGTTCGCCGGGTGAGAGGTCGTACTCGATACCGCAGTCCCAGGACGCGATCGCGACGGCGACCAACGAGACGTCGTCCACCACCACTGTCCAGCGGGCGCCTGTCCGGTCCTGGCCCATGACCAGGCCGTATCCACGGTCGTAGGGCTCCAGCCCGAGGGCGGCGCAGGCCTCCGGATAGTCGTCGCCGAGGACGGCCGGGAACCGCGCGGGTGTGAGCAGCGCGGCGGTCAGCACATACAGCGGGTCATCGTCCATGGAGTCGTCCGTTCCGGCCACGGCACCTCCCCATCCGATCCGTTGTCGGCGCACCCTAGCCAGTGGGCAACCCGGACGTCGAGAGTCCGGAACCAGCCGGTCCTCACAGCGGGCCCTCACCGCCGCTCCATACAGCGGTCTGCCATGGAGCCTTCTGCCCGCCCGTGACCGGTGCGCCGACGGATCAGTCCTGGCGGACCGCCAAGGCCAGAAAGCGGGAGTCCTCATCGGTGTACGACTCCAGCCGCCAGCCGGAATCCGCCAGCAGAGGACGGAGACGGGACT
Organism: Streptomyces sp. MnatMP-M17; assembly: GCF_900091995.1. Lineage (GTDB taxonomy): Bacteria > Actinomycetota > Actinomycetes > Streptomycetales > Streptomycetaceae > Streptomyces. The sequence continues at coordinate 8,129 of NZ_FMDK01000671.1, read as the reverse complement.
CGGCCCGCAGATCGTCGTCCGTGATCCGCCGTCCCTGCCGGGCGGCCAGCGCGGCACGGCCCAAGGGATGGAACAGCGCCAGCCGACCACCGGTCCGCACCACCCTGGCCAGCTCGCGCAGATTCTCCGTGGGCCGCGGAAGATGAGAGATCAGCCCGGCGCCGAAGACCGCGTCCAGCGAACACGGGCACAGCGGCAGCCGGCCCACATCGGCGAGCAGCAGCCTCCCGATCCGGCCGCGCCCGGCCCGTACGGCTTCTGCCAGCATCTCCGGGGTCAGATCGGCGCCCAGTACCGTGCCCTGCGGGCCCACGGCGGCCCGTAGAGGCGCCAGCGCGCGGCCCGTCCCGCATCCCGCGTCCAGGACCGCGCCGCCGGGGCGCAGCCCGAGGTCGGCGACGGCCGCGGCATAGGCAGGGCCGTCGTCCGGGAAACGGGCGTCCCAGCCGGCCGCCCTGGCACCGAAGAACTCCCGTACCTGTGTGTGATCGTGAGCCATGGCGGCATGATCCCGTAGAAGCGGCCCGTACCGCGACGAGCGGGCGGTGGAGATTGCGGCTAGCTTTTTCTGAGAAATCTCGATGTTCCTCGTCGAGGATGTCGAAATCGCGGCGCGTGCTTCTACCTGTCCGTGAGAGCGCCCCGCAGGGGCCGCGACAGTGAGGAGAAGGTCATGAAGTACATGCTGCTGATGCAGTTCAGTGAGAAGACCGTGGACTTCCCGCCGATCACGGAGTGGGCACCGGAGGAGATCCAGGCCCATATCGCCTTTATGCGCGACACCAACACGAAGCTCGCGGAGGCGGGCGAGCTGGTGACGGCGGAGGGACTGGCGGGTCCCGACCAGGCCAGGATCGTACGGGCCGGAGGCGGCGGGGCGCCCATCGTCACCGAGGGTCCTTACCCTGAGACGAAGGAGTTCCTGGCCGGGTACTGGATCGTCGACTGCGACAGTGCCGAGCGGGCGGTGGAGCTGGCCGCGCATGTGTCCACGGCTCCTGGCCCCGGCGGCAAGCCGTTGAACATGCCGATCGAGGTGCGCCAGGTGATGGCGGGACCGCCCGAGGAGATGTGAGCACTGACTGATCCGATTCCTCTCGCCGATCGAACGACGGAGCCGCGAACCGGCCGGGCCACCAGCCAGGTGGCCGGCCAGGCCGATGGCCAAGCCAGTGGTCCTGCCGCTGGTCAGGCCACTGGTCCGGCCACTGGCCGGTTCACCGGTCCGGGATCCGGTCCCGAGGGCATGTCCGCCGAGGACCTGCTGCGCACGCTGGCGCCGCAGGTCGTCGGCGTGCTCACCCGCCGGTACGGAGACTTCGGCGCGGCCGAGGACGCCGTACAGGAAGCGCTGCTGGCGGCGGCGACCCAGTGGCCCCGCGAGGGCGTGCCAGGTAATCCGCGCGGCTGGCTGATCCAGGTCGCGAGCCGCCGTATGACCGAGCAGGTACGAGGTGAGCAGGCGCGCCGCCGCCGTGAGGATCTGGTGGCCCGACAGGTGCCCGCCGACCGGCAGTCGGCTCCGCCCGCGGACAGCGACGAGTCGGCGGACCGGGACGACTCGCTGATCCTGCTCTTCCTGTGCTGCCACCCCGCGCTGTCACCCACGGCGGCGATCGCCCTGACCCTGCGCTGTGTGGGCGGTCTGACGACGGCCGAGATCGCTCGTGCCTTCATGGTGCCCGAGGCGACCATGGGACAGCGGATCAGCCGGGCCAAGCAGCGGATCAAGGCCTCGGGGATCCCGTTCCTGATGCCGGACGACAAGGATCGCGAGCGTCGGCTGGACGCCGTGCTGCATGTCCTCTATCTGATCTTCAACGAGGGATATGCCACCGGCGAAGGGCCCGAACTGCAACGGGTCGAGCTGTCCCGGGAGGCGATCCGGCTGACCAGGGCCGCGTATGAACTGCTCCCGGACGACTGCGAGGTCGCGGGGCTACTGGCGCTGATGCTGCTCACCCACGCCAGAAGCGCGGCGCGCACCGGCCCGGACGGTGAGCTGATCCCGCTGGCCGAGCAGGACCGGGACCGCTGGGACGACCGTGCGATCGAGGAGGGCACGGCGCTGATCACGGCCACCCTGCCCAAGGGCCCGCTCGGCCCGTATCAGGTCCAGGCGGCGATCGCCGCCGTCCATGACGAGGCGGGGACGGCCGAGGACACCGACTGGCCGCAGATCCTCGCGCTGTACGGAGTGCTGGAGCAGCTCGGCGCCAATCCGGTCGTCTCGCTCAACCGGGCGGTGGCCGTGGCGATGGTGCGTGGCCCGGAGGCGGGGCTCGGCATCGTGGAGTCCCTGGACAAGGAGGGCCGTCTGACCGGGAATCACCGGCTGTCGGTGGTCCGCGCCCATCTGCTGGAGATGGCGGGTGACCGGCAGGGCGCGGTGGAGAACTACCGGGAGGCGGCGCGTCGTACGACCAGCCTTCCGGAGCGCGACTATCTGACGATCCGCGCCGCCCGGCTTGCTACGGCTCCCTGATCCGAGGCCCTAGCCGAGAGGTCCGGGCGCTCGCCGGTCCATTTCGGGCGTTCGCCGATCAGGAAGTACCGTCCTCACGCATCCTTCTGCGCTCCCGTGAAGCGCGGAGATTGGCGGCGTTGCCGCAGACGCGTACGTCGTGCCAGACGCCGCTGTTGTTGCGTGACGTGTCGTAGAAGGCCGACCGGCACCCGATGTTGCGGCACAGCTTCAGCCGGGACCAGACGCCGGCCCGCTGGGCGAGCAGTGTCTCCGACCAGAGCGCTGATTCGAGCCACTGGGGTCCATGGCCGACCGGGACCATCCGTACCTGGCCCTGGAGGTCGGGAGCGAGCCGCACCGTGACGTTGTGATCGACGTCGTGATCGGTCCGGTCGGATCCGGGCACGTCTTCCGGCGTATCGCTTCCCGCCGCGGCGATCAGTGCCTCGAAAGTTGACCTCAGATCGCGCAGCGCCTGCGGATCCGGCGTCGACAGCGAGCAGTCGGGAGCGTCGAGGCCCCGGACCCGGGCCCACTCCTCGGCGGCGCCGGTCAGCCACTCCTCGGCGGACTCGCGACCGGCCAGCAGATCAGGCGCGTACTGCTGGATCGCGCGTGTGTTGATCAGATCCTGCACCAGTGCGAGTCCGTCGGGAGCCTGACGTACGCGGTATCGATTACTGGCCGTCCAAGACATAACCGAATCCTACTTGACTATGTCGTCGGCGGCGAGCACTCTGGCGACAGAGGCAATTTAACTACGCCTATGTCGTTGTGGACCGTCATCCGAGGAGAACGTCATGACCACCGTCAGTGGAGCAACCGTCCTGGTCACTGGTGGACAGCGCGGGCTGGGCCGGGCTTTCGTACAGGAACTGCTGGAGGCGGGAGCCGCCAAGGTGTACGCCACAGCCCGTACGCCCATCGCCGATCCCGACCCCAGGGTCGTTCCCGTACCGCTTGAGGTGACCGACGCGGAGTCGATCGCGGAGCTGGCGCGTATCGCGGACGATGTGTCCATCGTCTTCAACAACGCCGGGATCGGCTCCCTCGGCCCGCTTGTCACGGCCGACCTGGACACCGTGAAGGAGCTCTTCGAGGCCAATGTGTTCGGCGCGCTGAGGATCGCTCAGGCCTTCGCCCCGATCCTGGCGGCCCAGGGCGGCGGCGCGCTGATCGACATCCACTCGGTGCTGTCCTGGGCGGCGGGCAGTGGTGCCTACGGTGCGACGAAGGCGGCCTTCTGGTCGCTCACCAACTCGCTCCGGCTGGAACTGGCTCCGCAGGGCACCCAGGTGGTGGGTGTGCATCTCGGCTACACCGACACCGACATGATCCGGGCGCTGGATGTTCCCAAGGGCGATCCCAGGGCGGTGGCGCGCGAGGTCCTCACCGCGCTGGAGAAGGGCGAGAGCGAGGTACTCGCGGACGACACCAGCCGTTTCTTCAAGTCCGTGCTCTCGGGCCCGGTCGAGGGGCTGAGCCTGCCGAGTGCCGCCTGACGGCCGGGAGACCGGGAGACCGGGAGGCTCCTCGGCCACGGCCGGAGGGGGAGCGGGGCCTGACTGCGCCGAGGGCGGAGTCAGGCCCCACTCCGTTCGCGCGCTGGCAGTCCGTTGCGGGCCGGTCCATTGCTGTCCCGTCGCGGTCCGTTCGGCCGGGCGTCGGGTCCGTTCGGCCGGGCGCGTCAGGCCTCCACGGCAGTCCGTCAGTCCGCCACGGCCGCGAAGGCCGAGACCTTGTCGGCCTTGAGGCGCACCACCAGCTCACCCGGAACTCCGTTGCGCTCCCCGAACTCCCCGGCGCGCTCCTCGCCCACGTACCGTGCGGCGATCCGCGTCGCCCACGCGCGCAACTGCTCCGGCTCCTCGTCGATTTCGGCCCGGCCCTGGATCACCACGAAGGCGAACGGCGGACGTTCGTCGTCCACACACAGCGCTGCCCTGCCCTCACGCAGCAGATTGCGTCCCTTCACGGTCTCCTTGCCGGTGTTGAAGACAAGATCGTCGCCGTCCAGCACAAACCAGACAGGCGCGATATGCGGGCTTCCGTCGGCCCGTACGGTGGACAGCTTCGCCGTGCGTGTCCCTTCGGAGACGAAGGTCCGCCATTCGTCCTTGCTCATGTGTCTCGCCATGCCCGTATTTTCCGTCGGGCACGCGCCCTGCGCGATACGACGCCCCGGGTGTGCGCCGGGGCCCCGAGGTCCGGCGGGCGCTTGCCCGGGAGCGGCGGGTGCGGAAGGCTACGGGGCGTTGCGAGCCAGGAGAACATCTGAACGGGGAGGAACGGCAATGCCACTCGAAAAGGGACTTGACTGGCTGTTGGACGACCTGACCGAGCGGGTCGAGCACCTACAGCACGCGCTGGTCCTGTCCAATGACGGCCTGGTGACGGGAGCCAGCGCGGGACTGGCACGCGAGGACGCGGAGCATCTCGCGGCCGTCTCCTCGGGACTGCACAGCCTTGCCCGCGGGTCGGGGCGCCACTTCAAGGCGGGCCAGGCCCGGCAGACCATGGTCGAGTTCGACGAGGCGCTGCTGTTCGTCACCGCGGCCGGTGACGGCAGTTGTCTGTGTGTACTGACCACGGCCGAGGCCGATGTCGGGCAGGTCGCCTATGAGATGACGCTGCTCGTCAACCGGGTCGGTGAGCATCTCGGAGTCGCGGTCAGGCAAGCGGGCCAGACCAGTCTGAGCGGTCTCTGAGCGGTCTGAGCTGGGCTTTCCGCTCGGCCCGCCGAGTTATCCACAGGCCTGACGGAGAATACGGCTGCCGCGCTACGGTCGTCACCGGGAGTAATCGCGAGTGATCGCGAGTAACGACGACTCACGGGGGGAGACCACCATGTCCGTCAGCGATGCCCAGGGCAACATCCGGAACATCCGGAGCAGCACCATCGGCGACACCATGGACGAGGCGGCGGCGACCGCGGAAAGGAAGCCACGCACGGCGCGTACGGTCGGTGTCGTGCGGGCCGCGCGGGAGCTGGAGCTGAGACGCGGAGAGTTCGAGCTCGCCGCACAGTTGGGTCATATCCGCACCATCGCAGGACCGGCCGCCGGACGGCGGCAGGTCACCCGGCAGGAGATCGACCGCCTGCGGGCGGCGGAGGGATTCCCGGAGGCGCTCCGCGAGCGGGCGCGGACGGTGGGCACGGCGGAGGGCGCGGAGCTCATGACCGTCAGTCCTGGCCGCTTCACCCGGCTGGCACGGGCGGGATTCATCGCTCCGGTGAGGTTCTATCTGAATCGGTACCGCGCGGTTGTCTGGCTCTATCTCGCCGATGAGGTACGGACGTTCGCCGACCGGGAACCGGCTCTGCTCACCGGTCGGCTGCCAGGGCCGCTGCGCCTCGGCCCGGATGCGGAGGAGGACCGGCGTCCGCGCAACTGGCGAGGCAGGCGCGTCGGCCATCTGCTGCACGAGAGCGAGGATCCCTGGGAGCGCGCGGCCGTCGTCGCCTGTGTGCTGGATCCGGCTCTCCTGGCCGAGAGGGTGCCTGACCCGTACGAACGGGCTCAGCTGAACCGGCTGCGGCCCGAGCTCGCTCCCGGCCAGCCGGAGTCGGACGCGGCGCGGGCGACGGTGCGGCGGCTGGTGGTGGCCGACCATCCGGACGAGATCCGATGGCACCGCATGAGCCTGGACACACTCCTGGCGGAGGCCCGGCGCACCCGCCCTGTTCCGCGTTCCGACGGTCCGTACGAGGACGAGGCGCCACCACCGGTGGAGAGAGCACCCGGGCCACCGCGCACGATCGGCCGCAGAGGTCTGCTGAGCCGACTGCGGATCGGCCATGAGCGACGCCAACCGGTACACCGACCATGACGGCTACGCGGCGCGGGCTGTCGTCAGGTGCGGGTCTTAAAGGTGACGACGGCGACTACGGCTGGAGCTCGCCGGTGACGATGGTGCGTTCCGGCGAGAACTTCCCCCAGTTGCCGTCGGGCAGCTTGGCGCGGAGCTTCACCCGGTAGGTCTCGCCGGCCTTCTTGCTCACATACACGCTGTAGGTGGCCCGGCCCTTGGGCGCCTCGCCTCCCCAGATCAAGGTCGTCGCGAAGGCGCCGTCGATATAGATCTGGTACGAGGGGACCTCGCCGCCGGTCTTCGGCGCCAGCCAGGACAGATCGACATAGTGTGCGCCGTCGGCGGCGTGTGTCGCGGCCCGGAAGTCGATCGGAGCGGTGTCGGGATCGTCGCCGGGTCCGCGCGGCGTGGTGATCTCGACGGCTCGGCTGGCCGGCGAGGTGTTGTCCGCCGCGTCCCGGGCGGTGACCGTGAAGCGGTAGTGGGTTCCCGGCCGCAGCCGGGTGATCTGCGCGGAAGTCGCGTCACCGTCCACGCTATGGATCTTGGAGTCGCCCTGGTAGATGTCGTAGGAGGTGATGCCCTGGTCACCGGTGGCCTTGGCCCAGCTCAGCCGGGCGGCTCGCGCGCCGTCGCTCCTGCCCGTCAGCAGCTCCGGGCGGGCGGGTGCTTCCTTGTCCTCCGCGACCGCGGCGGGCGTGGTGACGGCCATCTCTTTGCTGTACGGCGAGAAGGCGCCCTCGTCGGTCCTGGCCCGTACGGAGAAGGTGTACGCGGTCGACGGCTTCAGCCCGGTGACATCGATCATGGTCTTCTCGGCCGGGACGTCCTTGATCTTCGTCTTGCCGCGGTACACCTCATAGCCCTTGATCCCGGCCTTCGCCGGAGGCTGGTTCCACATGACATGGACCGAAGTGGCGCTGCCTGCCTGGACCGTGACTCCGGCCGGAGCCGAAGGCGCCTTGTCCTCCTCGTCGTTCGAGCCGCAGCCGGCCAGTGTGAGGAGGACGGCGGACATGAGCGCGGCAAGACTGACGAACCTGGGCATGGCCGTGTCCTCCACCTGGGGGCAATGGTCTAGACATATATGACACAGGTGTCGCGACCACATCAAGGGGGAGAGGCGTATTCGTTCCCTGGCCGGGACGTACTCCGGCCCCGGCCAGGGATTGTTCGAACGAGGAGAGAAGAAGAGCAAAAGAGAGGGATTGAAGGAGGACCCCGGACAGGCAGTCCCTAGACCCGGTGGACGAGCTGGGTGTTGAGCTCGTAGCGGGCGCCGACGATGGCCAGCTTGCCTTCGGCCACCTTGGCCGCGAGGTCGGGCTCCGCGGCCAGACGTCCGGTCACCCGGGCGACATTGGCGGTGACGGTCGCGTCCACGCGGGCGTCGCCCTCCTCGGAGTGCACGATCGCGGGACGGATCTGGTCGGCCAAGTACTGTATATGGGCCGGGAGTTCCTCACCGGACTCCTCGGCGTGGACGGCCGCGGCCACGGCGCCGCAGGACTGGTGTCCGAGGACGAGGACCAGCGGAATGCCCAGCTCCAGCACACCGTAGGCGATGCTGCCGAGGACGGCCTCGTCGAGGACCTCGCCGGCCGAGCGTACGGTCATCAGATCGCCGAGGCCCTGGTCGAAGACCAGCTCCGGCGGCACCCGGGAGTCGATGCAGCCGAGGACGAGGGCGAAGGGATGCTGTCCCGAGACAAGCGCCTGACGCACGGTCTCGGTCTCGTGAGGGTGCTGCTCCCGGAAGGTCCGCCAGCGGCGATTGCCGTCGGTGAGTTCACGGAGGGCCTCGTCCGGGGTGGCCGGACGCGGGCGGGGCAGCCGCTGGCCTGCGGCG